>JAFDME010000173.1 GCA_019306075.1 Deltaproteobacteria bacterium
CAGGCAATGAAAAAACTTTCATTTCCGGGGGCGGCTGCAAAGATTGTTGACTGCTGCATGGAAATACTTGATACGTAACCATTCTGCATTTGAGCTTTAACGAGACTATTTTTACTGGTATGCATAGAAAAACCAAGCATATTCACTTTGTCGGTATCGGTGGCATCGGTATGAGCGGTATCGCCGAGTTGCTCTTGAGCCTGGGTTATAAGGTGTCCGGTTCAGATCTGAGCAGTTCTGTAACCACCGAAAAATTGCAAAGCCTGGGCTGTGTAGTTTTTCAGGGACACCGAAGTGAATGGATAGATGGTGCTGATGTGGTTGTCACCTCCTCCGCTATTTCCGCTACTAATCCCGAGGTTGAAAAGGCACAGGAAAGCCATATACCAGTGATTATGCGTGCGGCGATGCTGGCGGAACTGACGGAGAGCTTGACCCGACTCTGGTAATAGGGGGGAAGGTCGATGCACTCGGCGGCAACGCAAAACTTGGTCAGGGTGAATTTCTGGTGGCCGAAGCGGATGAAAGTGACGGATCTTTTCTCAAGTTGTCTCCAGTACTTGAGGTGGTGACTAATATTGACCTTGAGCATCTTGACCATTATCGTGATCTGGAGCATATTAAGGAAACATTTCTTCAGTTTATTGACAAAGTGCCTTTTTACGGTGCCGCTATAGTCTGCCTTGATGATCCAAATATTGCAGATATTTTGCCGAGGATCAAAAAGAGAACGATAACCTATGGTTTGACACCACAGTCTGATGTTTATGGTGAAAATCTCTTTTTTGCAGAGGGAAGAGTTCATTTTACGGTAAAAAGAGGCGGCAGAGAGATCGGCTCAATCGATATTGCCCCTCCGGGAAAGCATAATGCGTATAATGCGCTGGCAGCAGTCTGTGTCGGCCTTGAGCTCCAGCTTCCGTTTTCAAAGATTAAGGCGGGACTGCAGAGGTTTGCCGGTGTTCAGCGCAGAATGCAGAAGAAGGGCGAATGTAATGAGATAACAGTGGTTGATGATTATGGACATCATCCCACAGAGATCAGGGCAACATTGTCTGCCATAAAGGAGGCGTGGCCTGATAAACGTCTTGTGGTCCTTTTTCAGCCGCACAGGTACAGCAGAACCAGGGCTCTGTTTAAAGAATTCCAGACTTGTTTTCATAAAGCAGATCTGCTTGTGATGACAGATATCTACGCGGCAAGCGAGGAACCTCTCGAGGGCGTGAGCGGACGCTGTCTGCTTGATGCGGTGAAAAAGCACGGCCAGAAAGAGACCATCTATATGGAACGGGTCGGGGAGATGGCTGCAGAGTTGATACCTTATCTTCAGCAGGGTGATCTGGTGCTGACCCTTGGTGCGGGGAATATTGTCACCGTGGGAGAAGAATTACTTGGAATCCTGAAAAATATTCCTGACGGGGTGGAGAGGTGAACGACTCACTTCGGAAAAGTTTGGCGGCTCTTGTGTCGCAACCAGTGAAGTGGGACTGTCTCTTGAGCCGGTATACCTCTTTTTCTATCGGCGGACCTGCAGATGCGGTTGTCCTGGTGGACAGACGTGAGGAGCTTGTACCTCTACTCAGTTTTCTTGAAAGAGAAAATATTCAGTGGAGAGTTATTGGAAGAGGAACCAACCTGCTTGTTAAAGATAGCGGTTTCGCCGGGGTAATTTTAATTCTGGGCAAAGATTTCCGGTCTATTTTCTGCTCTTTTGAGGACTCTTCTGCCAGTGTTGATGTGAGTGTCGGTGGAGGCTGCAGTCTCGTTCGTCTGTCTCGTAACTGCATGGAATCGGGGCTGGCAGGATTGGAATTTGTCAGTGCTATTCCGGGTACTGCAGGGGGCGCGGTCATCATGAATGCCGGTGCATGGGGAGCTGAGATCTCGTCGGTGATTGAAAATCTGACCCTTGCAAGCTGTGACGGCGAGCAGGTTGTGGAAAGGGAGAATTTAAATTTTGGTTACAGGTCCTGGCATGATTTTCACGCATTTTCCAGCAAGCCGGTTGTGGCAGAGGTTACCTTTCGCCTTGAACGGGAGGAACCGGAACAGATAAGAGAGCGCAACAGCACTTTGCGGAGGAAAAGAAAGGTGAACCAACCAGCCGGTCTTGCAACGGCCGGTTCATTTTTTAAAAATCCGCCGGATGACAGCGCCGGCAGGTTGATTGAGGCCAGCGGTTTTAAAGGAGCAAAAGTTGGTGGAGCGGAAGTGTCTGAACATCATGCGAATTTCCTGATAAATAATGGCGGGGCAACAGCAGCCGATATGCTCGGTCTGATGGACAGAATTCAGGAAAAAGTAAAAAAAGACAGTGGTATAAATCTTGAGCCTGAGGTGCACTTTATATAATGATGAAGATGATATCCTCTTTCTTTAAAAAACGGAAATCAGGATCCGGTTACCAGGCCGGGGAGTTTCCACTTCGTACTGTTCCCGGTGAATATGGTTCCGGTCAGCAGAGAAGGAAATGGTCTCTGTCGAGAATTAAATACCTGTTCGGTTCCAGAAAAAGAGTGGAACCTGATGGGTACAGCAGACAGGCACCCCGGAGCAATCGTTTCTACAGGCGGGCCATCCTGTTCCTTATTGTTGCGGCAACAGGATGGCTTATCTTCTCCGGGGGAAAGGGGTGGGTTGAGAAGGGGCTGGCAAAAATCACGTTTTTTCAAGTGAATGAGCTGGTTCTTTCAGGTTGCAGTTCAACCAACTGCACAGAGCTTCGGGAACAATCACATATTATTCTTCATCAGACAAGCTTGATAGGCATGAAAACGATGGAGATCGAGAAACGTCTGCTGCAGAATCCCCGGGTTTCTTCAGCCCGGGTGATGCGAAACTGGCCTGCCGGTGTAGAGATTGCCATTAAAGAGCATGTGCCTGTTGCACTTCTGCAGTCTTCCACTTCACATTCCGGTCAGTTGTATTACATTGACAAAAAAGGTGAACCATATATGCCGGTTGCTGTCGGGGACAATCTCGATTTTCCGGTTGTAACAGGATTGGCAGAAGTTAAAGACCCGAATGTCAAGCGAAGAGCGACAGAGGAAGTGCTCATCTTCTTGAAAAAGATAAATAAAAATAACCCTCACCTGCCGGCCCAGTCAGTTTCTGAGATTCATGTGAATTCAGCCGGTGAACTCGTTGTTTATCTGGTAGAATATCCGTTTCCGATTTTTTTTGGTGACGGTGACACCAGAAAGAAATATAAAAAATTGGTCCGGGTTCTACAGGCCCTTTATAAAAAACAGCGGGGTGAGGAGATAATATCCCGTGTCGAATATATCCGGATGGATTACTTTAATGATAAGGTACTTGTCGCAGAGAGTGAGTCAGGCTGACTCCCGGATCCATAAGTATCATGTTTTGTTGTGAAGTACACTTTATGGATGCTTGTAGAACAGATGATCTTCAGATAAATATTATGATTCTTTACGAGACTGTCACTAATGAGTGAGAAAAATAAAAATATAGAACTTCCAGAGGTTCAAATTCCCGACAGTGAATATGACAGTTTTACTGATCAGGAACCTGGAGAACTTGTCGTCGGCCTTGATATCGGTACGACAAAAGTATGTTGTGTGGTTGCTGAGATCTTTGACGACGGTATAGAAGTTATAGGAGTTGGTACGGCACCGTCACAGGGCTTGAAAAAAGGTGTTGTCGTTAATATTGAAAGTACTGTCAGTTCAATCAAACGGGCGGTGGCACTGGCGGAAAAAACCGCGAAATGTGATCTCAGTTCAGTGTATGTTTATGTTGGGATCGCCGGGAATCATATCAAGGGATTTAATAGCCCCGGGATTCTGGCTATCAATAACAGGGAAATTAAACAGGCGGATATTGACGAGGTTCTGGCCGCAGCGAGAACCGTTAAAATATCTGAAAATCAGAGGGTTATCCATGTTATGCCTCAGGAGTATATGGTGGATGATCATACCGGTATCCAGAATCCGGTGGGTATGACCGGCGTGCGACTTGTAACTAATGTTCATATTGTGACCGCAGATATTGGTGCCGTACACAATGTCGTCACCTGCTGCAATAAAGCCGGTCTGGAAGTGGCTGAACTGGTGCTGGAATCCATTGCCTCGGCCAATGCTGTATTGAGTTCCGATGAGATGGAACTGGGCGTTGCCCTGATCGACATTGGAGGAGGAACCACAGATCTGGCTGTGTTTTGTGATGGAACCATTCGTCACACCTGTGAAATTGGACTCGGCGGGCATAACCTGACCAATGATATTTCAGTCGGTCTGCGAACACCGCTGCAGGAGGCTGAACGGCTGAAAGAGGATTTCGGTGGGGCTATTTCATCTGTTATAAAACCGAATTTTGTGGTTGATGTTCCCACTGTCGGAGATCGTGAGCCGAGAAAGGTTACTCAGAAAGTTCTTGTAGATATACTGGAGGCAAGAATTGTTGAGATTCTTGAGATGATGAATCGGGAACTTATCGCCTCCGGGCAGAAAAATAAAATTAACGGTGGGGTAGTTATCACAGGCGGCACGGCGCTTCTTGCCAATCTTGTGGAACTCGCAGAACAGATTTTTGATCTTCCGGTGAGGATAGGCTATCCCTCCGGCGTAACGGGACGGGTGGAAGACCTGCACACTCCCCGCTGCACCACTGCTGTGGGGTTGGTAATGTTTGGTAGAAACAAGCTCAATGAAAATTTCAGACAGGAGCAGACTGTCGTCGGCAGGGTGAAGGACTGGCTTAAAAAAATTATGTAATCGCATAATTTTTTGTTTCAGTCGAATTCTGCAGATGCTATATTGCTGCATTGAAAATGATAGTTCATCAAAATTGAAATTGTCGATGATGGAGACGGTTTCAAGAATAGATCGGGAGGAGATAGATGCCGTTCAGAATGCCTGAATCGGAAGGGGTGGCGGTTGTTAAAGTTATTGGTATTGGTGGTGGCGGAGGCAATGCCATTAACACCATGGTTGCCAACAGGCTTCAGGGTGTGGAGTTTGTTACGGCCAATACGGATAAACAGGCTTTGAACCAGTCAAAAGCTGATATTTGTCTCCAGATAGGTCCCGGCATTACCAAGGGACTCGGGGCAGGTGCCGATCCGGAAACAGGCAATCTGGCAGCCCTTGAATCTCTGGAAGAAGTTAAAGAGGTGCTTAAGGGCAGTGATATGGTTTTTGTCACCGCCGGTCTGGGCGGAGGGACTGGAACCGGAGCAGCACCGGTTGTAGCAAAGGCCAGCAAGGAACTTGGCGCCCTGACGGTGGCTGTTGTGACAAAGCCCTTTAGTTTCGAGGGTAAGCACCGTGCCAAAAATGCGGAGGAAGGATGGCTTGAATTGCAGAAATATGCGGACACCATTATCACTGTGCCAAATGACAGACTGCTCTCCATCATGCAGAAAAACAGCAAGCTGACCGATATGCTGGCAATGGCTGACAATGTGCTGCTGCAGGCGGTAAAGGGTATCACTGACCTAATTAATGTGCCCGGTCTGATTAATGCGGATTTCGCTGATCTGCGGACGGTTATGAGAGAGGTGGGGCCGGCCATTATGGGCTCAGGGTGTTCCTCCGGGGAAAACAGGGCGGTGGAAGCGGCAACCAAAGCGATTGATAATCAGCTACTCGAGGATTTTGGTATTGATGGTGCACGCGGCCTGCTGATTAATATTTCTGCCACTGAAGAAAGTTTTGCCATGTCTGAGTTTATGGAGGCTTCAGCTCTTATCCAGGAAAAAGTTGATGATGATGCCAAGGTTGTAATTGGTGCCCTGTACGATGACACTCTCGGTGATGAAATGCATGTCACAGTTATTGCAACCGGAGTTGGAGATATAATCGGCAAAAAAGAGACTATCAGCCCGGTAAAAGAGCATGGTAAAGGGCAGTCACTGAAAAAAGAACCGAAAAAGGCACTGAAAGGATCCCCAGCCACCCCAAATAGGCACCCGAGGGTGACGCCGCTGCCCGGCTCGAATTTTGATATGTTTGATAACCTCAGCTCTTCCTCATCTCAGGAGGAAAAAGAAGGAGGTTCCCTGAACTGGAATGACGATTATCTGGAAACACCGACTTATCTGCGTAAGAAGGCAAATTAGGAGGCCGATATCGGCAGGCCAAAGAAATCGTCTGTTCCAGTCGGCTCCAGCCGGCAACTTCTCCTTAAAGAGGAGAAGGGAAGTTACCTGAAAAAATGGACGGGACGGCAGCCGGTCGCCCTGATCTATCCCAACAACTACAGGGTTGGTATGTCCAGCCTTGGCTTTCAGCTTGTCTATGCACTGCTCAACGAGCAGGAGACTCTTGTCTGTGAAAGGTTCTTTCTTCCCGAAAATGATGAAGCTCTGCTCTCCATGGAGTCGGGCCGGGAGCTGAGCCAGTTTCCCCTTGTCTTTATTTCCATCAGTTTTGAACATGACTATCTGCATCTGGTAGAGATTCTTCTGCGGGGAGGGATTGCTCCTCTGGCAAAGGATCGCAACAGGCAGGTGTCAGCCAGGTCACCTCTTGTTATCTGTGGCGGAGTCGCCACTTTTATGAATCCTGAACCTCTGGCTCCCTTTGTTGATCTGTTTCTGATTGGTGAGGCAGAGCCGCTGCTGGAAAATGTGACGAACTATCTGCTCCGCACATACGCGGCCTCAGAAAGATTGAAAATTCTAACCGGAGTAAGTGAGCTGTATCAGGGGTGCTACGCCCCCTCTCTTTACACCCTCGAATATGGTGACGACGGTCGTCCAAGCGGGCATACCGCCTCAGGAGGGCAGCTGCCCGGCAGGATAAAAAAGGTGTTTCAGGAAAGCTGCAGCAAGGCGGCTCATTCCCAGCTGCTCTCCCCCGGTGCTGAATTTTCGGATCTTTTTCTGACGGAACTTGGCAGGGGATGTTCACGGGGCTGTCGTTTTTGTGCTGCCGGTTATATCTACCGGCCGCCTCGTCTGTGGAGTGGTGATGCGGTTGCAGCCGGCATAGCTGAACGTTGGGAGGGAGTTGATCGTGTGGGGCTGGTAGGCATGGAAATGGCTGACGCGGCAGAGCTTGACACCCTTTCTGCCTACCTTGGAGAGAGCGGCTGTGCTCTTTCGTTTTCATCTCTGCGTGCTGACAGGTTGTCAGCTCCACTGCTGGACCTTCTCGCCGCCAGCAATCT
This sequence comes from Deltaproteobacteria bacterium, assembly GCA_019306075.1. Taxonomy (GTDB): domain Bacteria; phylum Desulfobacterota; class Desulfobulbia; order Desulfobulbales; family Desulfocapsaceae; genus Desulfomarina. Next base: position 7,135 of record JAFDME010000173.1, read on the forward strand.
CAAAAGTGTTGCCATAGCACCGGATGGTTGCTCTGAGCGGCTTCGAAAGGTGATTAACAAGGGGCTGGATGAACAGGACCTTATCTGCGCAGCAGAACGTCTTGTTGCGGCAGGTATTTATAAACTTAAACTGTATCT
>JAFDME010000174.1 GCA_019306075.1 Deltaproteobacteria bacterium
TCCAGAATTTCTGTAATAAAAAACAAGAAAACTGAAACCACAAAAGACACAGAGCGCACAGAGAAAGAAGGCAAAAAAATCCTTTTCTCTGTGTCCTCTGTGCTCTCTGTGGTGAGAGAAAAAGGTTTCCGGGTTGCGGATATCCCGCTTTAGGACATTCGGACGCAATAAGTAAGCCAAAATGACCATTAACGCTGGTATCGTTCTGATATTGAATTTGACCGATTTAACTTTAACACTTCAATAATAACAGCTCTCACTATTCCGGATTTTTGTATTCAGTTTTCTGGAATGCGAACGGTTTTGCGGAAGGAAAAGTGAAGATTATATGAGGCAAGGTGAACCCGTGGAAGGTATACGAGACATGAAGAAATATACAGATATACAGATAAGCCCAAGCTGTGCGGTTTCAATCCACGCCCCCTTAAAGGGGCGACTGTCAATCCGTAATGAGCTATACAAAGTGACTTAATTACTTGCGCATAGTTTTCTTAAAATAGTACTCCCCGGAGACCATTCGTCGAATTTAATCTCGACGGCATTGGCGATACTTCCTAACGCAGACAAGCTGCAAGTAAGTACCTTGGAGGTCGACCTATTTTTACGGCTGAATACTTCCCGCATTTCCTCGGAGTCTGTGCTTACCTGTTTTTTATTACAGCTTTTACGGAGTAAGGTGCTAAAGTCGGAAAGTATACGTTGTGAGTGCAACATCGTCGGGTTAATTTCCAGACTCTCTCAATTGGATTGAGATCAGGGCTATAAGGAGGCAGGAATGCCTGTCACTGCACAGATTTACAATCAAAAATTGCGCTTTCCAAAATTGTAGAGGTCAGGGAAGTTGGAGTTGGGTTGTCCTTAGCCTACTGACGCTTTTCGGGGTTGGTATAAACAGGGTAATGGATGTCCAGGTTGAAGGTGCTGACATAATGCCTGAAGCAGAGCAAGCAGAGGCTTGGATTCGGCCGCTGTCGGCTTTAAAGGTTTGCCTTAGCCGACGATCTGGTTACCGTATTACTATAAAAATGGCCCCTTAAAGGGCATGTCAAGGGGGCCATAAAACACTGGGACAGGAGGCGCTCTGTTATGCATGATTTTGCAGAATTTCTGCAGTTTATGGGATGGCAGTTGTAGAACGTTTGTCGAGTGAAGTGTAGCGGAATGGATTTTACGAAAGGAGGAATCAAAATGTATAAGCGTATTCTGGCCCCCCTGGATGGCTCCAAAAGAGCAGAGGCGATATTACCCCATGTGGAAGAACTTGCGCTGCGTTTTCAGGCAAAGTTGATTTTTGTACAGGTGGTTGAACCCCCGCCGCTTATTCTGGATCATAATACACCGAGCCTGGAAAAGTTTCAGCAGCAGGTGGAGGAGATGGCGGAGCAGGCGGAGCTTTATCTGAACGCTATAAGCGGAGAGTTTCGGGAAAAAGGTGTGCAGACGAAAGTGAGAGTTTGCCAGGGACCTGTCATTGACTGGATTATCAATACCGCTGAAAGCGAGAATGCAGATCTTATTGCCATCGCGAGCCATGGCAGAACGGGTCTGTCAAGAGTCTTCTACGGCAGTGTGACGGTCGGAATCCTGCACCGGGAGAGCCTGCCGTTGCTTGTTGTCCGATCAGTTTAGTTTGGTATCTGCCTTGTCCTGGCGGAACAAATATTCCAGGACCGCAGACGCTTTCTGTGGACGGTATCCTTTCTTCGGCTGCTCCGGTTCTGGGGGGATATTTTTCTTGACTCTCTGTGTATATTGTATACAATAAGCAAGCATCCGGGATATTTTTACTGAAAAAGATGTCAGAAAATAATTTCATTAACTAATAGGTGTCTGAATGAGGCTTGGTTTTATTGGTTTAGGTGCAATGGGCAAACCCATGGCAAAAAGATTGGTTGCTGCATCGCATAAACTTTTTGTCTATGATGTCGCGGGAAGTGCGGTGGAAGAGCTGGAAAAGTTGGGTGCCCATGGCTGTTCTTCTCCTTTTGAGGTGGCAAAGGAGGCTGAGATAACTTTTTTGAGCCTGCCAAATTCCGCTATTGTGGCGGGAGTGGTTACAGGTGAGAAGGGTGTCCTGTCCGGGGCGGATGAAGGCCACATCATCATTGATTTGAGCAGTGTTGATCCGGAGTCGACAAGAAAGCTTGCAGCAAAGGCCGCTGAAAAAAGTATAGAGTATATGGATGCACCAGTGAGTGGTGGAGTTACGGGAGCAGAGGCGGGTACTCTGGCTATTATGCTGGGTGCTAAAGAAACATCTGTGGAAAAGGTGCTACTGATTTTGGCTCATCTGGGGAAAAGAATTGTCCATGTCGGAGATGTTGGTGCCGGTAACGCCGTAAAAATTGTCAATAATCTTCTTCTTGGTGCAAATATGGCAGTTTTGGCTGAAGCTCTGGTTCTCGGTAGAAAGCTGGGCCTTGAGGCAGGAATTATGCATGAAGTCATTGGTAGGAGCTCGGGAAAAAGTTATGTCCTTGATGCCAAGATGGAAAATTTTATCATGAAAGGTGATTTTAATCCGGGTTTTGCAGTAGATCTTCAGTATAAGGATCTTGGTCTTGCGGTCGATGCGGCCCGGGAAATAAAGATGCCTTTGCCAATGACCAGTCAGGCGATACAACTCTTTGAGATGGCAAGAGCAAAAGGTTATGGCGGTGAGGATATGTCGTCCGTTATCAAAATATGGGAAGATCTGATGGGAACCAGGGTCAGAAAGTAGCAGAAATTGAGGTACAGTTTTGAAGAAGATTGAAGAGATTGTTGAAAATCGGGGTTTTGAGATTGGAGCTTTTACCCTTGGAGATTGTATTCTGATAGCGGTTGAAGCGGAAAAACGTGTCAGCGATGTAGTGGTTTTTGAAGCAATGAAGCAGACGGGGTTTTCGTTTGAAAAAACCCTTGATGCTGTGGTGAAAAGTTTTAGTCATAATTTGAACGCGCTTTCCACCGGTCTTGGGGGAGGGCGTAGTTTTCTTTTCGGTTCAGTGGCAAATGAGTTGAACCGGGAGGGGGCCCCCAGGATAGTGGAAGATGAGCTCCTTAATAAGATGATCGTTTACACTCTTGCAGCCCAGGTCGGTAACCACAGTGTAGGGTTGGAGCCCTGTGCCGGTACGGGGGATTCCTGTCCCTATGCCGGGTTCATGCGGGCCGTAATGGAAGAGTATCCTGATATAGAGGCGGCAAGAGCTGCCGCGGTCATTCTGAAAATTGGTACAATCTTTAGAGTTGGAAAGACTTCCACCGGTTGTAATATGGAAGGGCTTGGGGCAGGGTCTGCAGCAACGGCTGCTGCTTTTGTTGAAATTTCAGGGGGCTCTCCTGAAGCGATGGGGAGGGCAGTGGTTCTCGCTATTTCTCCTACTTTGGGAACCCCCTGTACTCCCCGGGTTATGGTCCCGGGCCTCTGCGCCACTCATATTGGCGGTGCTATTATGAATGGAAAGCTGGCGAGCCATCTGGCTGTACACACGAACATTCCTGTGAATGTACCGGTGGATGTGATGATTGCCATGGCTGCTGCCATTCATCCTGTCTCCGCAAAAAGCATCGTACCGGAAGTTATCCGTTATATGGAGCCGTATTTCAGAACCAATGACGCTGTTGAGGCATATATTGAGGAAGATATCAAGACTGTTGAGGCAGAACGAAAATCCCGGCTTTATGACCAGGCTCGGCTGGAGGCAAAGGATATGGCAAGGCGTGCTAATCCAATCGTCAAGCCTTTTGGAACGGCGGTAGTGGGTGGTTCGAGTCAGGCTGTGGGTTCACCAACAAATACCGGTCGTCTTGCCCATTTTCTTGCCAAAGGTAAAATCAGCAAGGTGGTTATTGATCTCTACCCTGAACTTTTTGCCAGGCGGGGGATCAATATTCCCGGTATTCTCATGGGTGCTGTTTATGGCGCATCTACTGCCGATGGGCTTATGTATAAAGAAGTGATGGACAGAGTGAAAAATGAAGGTATTGAGGTTGTTATTAATCAGGTGGATGAATATCAACTTCAGAGGGTGACTATTAAAGCATCAGAGGAAGGGAGTGTTGTGGATGCAAGAAACCGGGGAGGGGGGCGTCTTGCACTTGTCCATGCTGAGCCTGATATTAGCAGGTGCAGAAAACTGGCGAATTCTCTCCAAATAGAAATTGTGCAATGAATCGCGGGCGACTTTTCGGAGATTAGAAAAATGCAGGAAAAAACTATCAGAATTCTTGTTGAAGATGAAAAACGGGTAAGGGCATATGAAGACACCTTTGGAGTTACTATGCCAAAGGTTGAGCCCGATGGCACTGTTACCGGTCTGCCAAAACCATATCCGAGGGAAGTCAATGGTGTGATTCGGAATGGTTACAGGATTTATGAGCTTGCAAAAAAAGCGGTAGAAACAGGAATTCCGATCCTCAACCCAATCCTCGGAAGAAACAGTGCGGAAGAGACCTATAAGGAATCCCTTGAACTGTATAAAATGGCTGATGATCTGGGAATCGTAATTTTTCATTTTGTCCATGCTGAGGCTACCCGGCATATCGACCCTCTGGATGGACGTGAACTGATCGAACAGTCGAGGGGCAAGGGCGGTATTACACCTAAGGGAGAGAGAGAGCTTGTTGCAATGGGCGCTGGTGAAAAGCATCCAATGCGGGTTAATGCCACAGGTGATACTCCTCATCTTACCATTATAAATGCTTTTATCGCAGGGTTTGACGGCACTGATATCGGTCCGGTCATCCATGTTCATTTTGGGGGCAGGGGAATCCATGATTATCGGACAAAGGTGGTCAATGGATATAAGGCACTCGAGATTTGTGCCGACAATAATATTTTTGTCCAGACTGATTCCCATAAGCACCTTAACAATCTCGACGGTACTGATGGTATGGCACTGGCCATGTGCCTCCTTTCCGAAGGGCTTGCGGTCAAAGCAGGACTCCCCAGTGAACTCAGCGCGCTGCAAATGAATGTCGGCGGGATAAATCTTCTGGCGGATATCGCTGTCATGCGTGCATTCAAGGAAACCATGTGGAGCAGCTCTCTTGTTGTCGTACCTGAGACGTTTCAGAATCCACCTGCAGACCTTGTGGCGGAAGCTGCGCATTTTGCGAGAATGGCGGTGAGTGCCAAACTTGGGGGGGCAAATTTTTTCCGTCCCAAGGCGGCGGAATCTGTTGGAATTCCGACCGGTTCTTCAATGGCTAAGGCCATGTGGGCTGCGCAGAATGTTTTCGAGAATACCTGCGCAATAGATCTTAATGACCCCTACATTGACAGGCGAAAAGAGGAAATCCTTACCGAGGCCATGGCACTTCTGACAAAGACTCTCAAGGTTGAAAGTGAGCTTGGACAGAGTGATGTTAATGAAGATTTTTGGCAGAAGTTTGACTCGGAAACTCTTATTGATCTCATCGTCAATGCCGGGAAGTCAGGTGTCCTGGATGCACCTAAAGCTGCCGGCTGGGATCTGAAACGGTACGTTAAAACCCATCGGGATAAAGATTCCATCAGAAGATATGTTCCCGGATATTCACCACTTGGTGTTGACCCTGAAAAATTTGTTTATACCGGGGAAAAGGTAAAGATTGCGAAAATTTCAAAGCCCACTCGCAAGCAGAAGGTGGTTCTGGCAACCGTGGGGGCTGATGCCCATGTTTCCGGCGTCAGTTTGATAAAGGAATCTCTGGAGGAAGCGGGCTTTGAAGTGGTTTTCCTGCGGGGAATGAATCTTCCGGAAACTGTTGCCGAAGTAGTTGCCGAAACTGACGCAGATATTCTGGGCATGAGCAATCTGCTTGGCCTGGGTATCGATCTTTTTCCGAGAGCCAGTCAGAGGCTTACCGAGTTGAAACTAAGGGATAAAGTTATCGTCGTTGCCGGTGGGAGGATCGCTGAAAAAGAAGAGGAACATGCCCAGTCCGAGGAAAAAATAAGGACCGAGGGACCGGGGTTTCTCGGCGTTGATGGTTTTTTTGGACCGGGTACCGATCCTGCCGATTTTATCCAGTGGATTGAAATGAAAATTGCTGAAAAAGAGTCAGGCCGGGAGGAGCAGTAAAAAAAATGGCAGAAATGAAACGAATTCCATGCGTGATCATGCGGGGTGGTACAAGTAAGGGCATCTTTATAAAGTCTAACCATCTGCCCCTTAGTAAGGGTGATCGGGACAGGAGCATAATGGCAATATTCGGCAGTCCTGACGTCAGACAGATTGATGGTCTTGGAGGTGCCGACTCTCTTACCAGTAAACTCGCAATTATTGGTCCCTCCAGTCATCCGGATGCGGATGTTGACTATACCTTTGCCCAGGTAGCCATAGATAGACCGGTAGTGGACTACTCCGGTAATTGTGGAAACATCTCCTCCGGGGTCGGTCCTTTTGCAATCGACGAAGGGTTTGTTAATGCCATTGAACCTGTGACAACTGTACGGATTCATAATACGAATACCGGAAAAATCCTCATAGCTGAAGTGGAAGTTGAGGCTGGCAGGGCCAAAGTGACAGGTGATTGTATAATTGCCGGTGTTCCGGGCAGCGGATCCGGAATCATGCTGAACTTTGCCGGAACTGCAGGGTCAGTTACCGGCAGGCTGCTGCCTACCGGTAATGTGGTCGACAGCATAGAGACCTCATCAGGATCTGTTGAGGCTTCCATTGTCGACTGTGCAAATCCGATGGTTTTTGTCAGAGCGGAAGATATGGGTATCAGGGGTATTGAATCTCCACAGGAAATTGATGGTAATTCCACTCTCCTTAACCGTCTTGAAGAGATCAGGGCAAGGGTTGCTGTCCTTATTGGAATGGCCAAAACTCCGGAGGAGGCCACTGCTGAAAGTCCCGCCTTCCCCATGATTGCCATGGTGTCGGCACCCTCTGATTATACTGATTTTACAACTGGTGATACTATCTCTGCAGATGATGTTTCTCTCCTTTCCCGCCTTATGTTCATGCAGGTACTGCATAAAACATATGCGGGT
>JAFDME010000175.1 GCA_019306075.1 Deltaproteobacteria bacterium
TTTTGGCCCTTAAACCCCTTGTAAAGAACATAGAAGCAGACCCAGAGATTAAGAATCAGGTAGCCGTTTAGAACAATTACATCCCAGGTTAGAAGAGATCCCGGAAAATTGAAAAAGCCCAGACCCGGGATCAAGTGCCAGAGACGGTCGGGGCGACCGAGGTCAACTATGATAAAGAGCAGGCACATAACCATCGCGGCCACAGCAAAAAGCTCACTGAAGATTACAACCTTGTGCATCTCCTTATCTTTAAAAATATAGGCGGGTATCACCACCATTACCGCAGCTGCAGCCATGCCGACAAGAAAGGCGAAGTTGGCAATATAGAGTCCCCAGGACACTTCGTCGCCCATGCCGGTTGTACTCAGTCCATATGCCAGCTGGCGGGCGTAGGCGTTGACTCCGGTGAGGGTTATGGCCGCCATTACAGACACCCATAACCAGTACCAGAAATTCCCCTGAACTATCGATTTGTATCCATGGGCCAGAAATTTAAACATCGTCTATCCGTGAGATGAGATTGTTGTCAAACAAATTTTTTTCGAGGTCATCACTTGGCGAAAACATAGTAGAACTTGGGCAACGTTCCGACTTCCTGTTTCAGTACATATACCCGTTCTTTTTCCAGTATTTTTCTGACCTCGGATTGAGGATCGCGCAGGTTGCCAAACTTTCTTGCCCCTGTTGGACAGACGTCATGGCAGGCAGGATATTTTCCGACTCTCGTGCGGTGCAGACAGAAAGTACACTTTTCCATAACACCCATGGGCCTGACTCTGTTAGAGAGATAGCCCATATCAGGATTGATTTCCTCTGGGGCGATTGCCGGTTTGGCAAAATTAAATCTGCGCGCATGGTAGGGACAGGCAGCCTCGCAGTATCGGCAGCCGATGCACCAGTTATAATCGATTACTATTACGCCGTCTTTTTCTTTCCAGGTTGCCTTGACCGGGCATACTTTAATGCATGGTGGATTGCGGCACTGCTGGCATTGGACCGGCATATAGAAATAATTGGGATCAGCAGCTTCACTTACCGGGTAATCGTGGGAGGAGGAGTCAAGATCAATGGAACCCTGTTTGATTTTTAATACCCTGATATACTGGATCTGAGGATCCCTGGAGGTGTTATTTTCTTCCATGCAGGCATAGACGCATTTTCTGCAGCCGATACACCGGCCGATATTCAGCACATAGGCAAATTCAACGCCGTCCATTGGCGGCGGATCTGAGATGTTGGCCTTGACGCTATATTTTTTATCAATTTCCGCCTCCAGCCTTGCAAAAATTGTCTTTTTATCTTCTGTCGTCAGCCGCCTGTAATGTTTCTGTAATATTTCGTCTATACCGGGGGTTTCTCTGGCATCAAGGAGAGGAGAGAGGGCAGCGCCGGTTGCTGCAAGAGTGGTGAAGGCGATAGAACTGCCGGCGATAAAGTCCCTTCGTGATATTTTGGAGTCGTGCTTATCAGCCATCAAAAACTCTCCTTGGGTTCTTTACCTATCAGAAAATTGGAATAAGGATCGGAGTTACTTTCCTCACCTGTATTTCGAATATATTTGTCAGGCCATACAGGGGGCGGGGCCAGGGTGCTGTATTTAAAAGCGGGGTTATGGGGATCGTGGCACTGGGTGCATGTATATCTGCGTCGGTCACTCTTCTTGACCGGATTCCACATGCCGGTCCATTTCCCGTGGGTTCCGTTAAGCCAGTCGTCATAAATAAGTCCATGGCAGCGGGAGCAGAGCAGCTCAGGCAGTTGGGGCATGATACCTGTTCCATCATCAGCCACATACTTATTGCGGTCACTGATCATATGGCAGTTATAGCATCGGTCGTTTTTGCCATGATTAAGAGTAATATTCGCATGGGCAAAGCGAGGTTTGCTGTTTTCCATGCTCCGCGGAATCGGAACCCAGTATGCATGGCAGATAAAACAGTTGCCCACCATCGATTTATTGGCCAGATCTTCGCCGCGGGCAGTTGTCAGGGTATACCATTCGGCCTTCAGGGGAGCAGGATCTGCGGCAGCCGGGGCAATCGGGAAGGTTCGGTATAAAAAATAAAATGAAAGAAGAACAAACAGTGGAACTAGAAATATCAGCCACCAGCGAACAGGTGTTTCATCCATAAATCAAACCTCATTTTCCAGCCAGCTTTCCGGGAAGGGTATGTCGTCAGCCCTGCAGATGAATATAAAACTCCAGAACCCTGTAAAGTGTTGCAAAGTGTTGCAATACGTAGCATGTGTAACATAAATGGACACTTTTGGAAACTCTAAATGGGATTTTTTATTATAATTCTAATGATTGTTTTGATTAACAGAATCCAGCAGGTAAAAAGGTTGAATATCTAACATCTTAAAGAGTTTTGCCGTCAACTCCAGCGTCATCAAAGGAGGCCATCTCCCGCATCATTCGACAGGCAAGATCAACCAGATTCATGGTGATTGCAGCACCTGTGCCTTCACCGAGACGCAAATCGAGATCGATGACCGGTTCAAGGCCCATGATATCGAGGGCTGCTCTCTGCCCGGTTTCCACTGATTTATGTCCGGCTATAAGGTAGTTTTTTACGTCTGGACAGATCAGACAGGCAAGGAGGCCCGCAGCAGTGGAGATAATGCCGTCCAGAACTACACAACAGTCCTCGGATGCAGCTGCCAGTACTGCCCCACAGATGCCTCCAAGCTCATAACCGCCAACTTTTGACAGAAGATCCAGGCCGTTCTTCCTCTCGGGTTGATGCAGGGCCAGAGCCCTGGCAATAACTTCTGTTTTATGTTCGAGTCCTTTATCATCGACACCGGTACCCCTTCCCGCCACCTGCGAAGGGGCAAGTCCGGATGCACCGCTTATTATTGCCGTTGCACTGGAACTGTTACCGATTCCCATTTCGCCCACGCCGATGAGATCGCAGCGGCCTGTTTTGTTTTTTTCGAGAAAGGCCCGGGCGCCATTTTCGATGGACTGGATCGCCTCTTCAGAAGTCATCGCTTTCTGCACGGCGAAATTACGGGTACCATAGGCTACCTTTTTATTTATCAGCTGTGGATGGTTATCGAAGTTGCCATTAACACCCATATCAATGATGGAGAGTTCAATGTCATATTGATGACAGAATCCATTTATTGCGGCTCCGCCATTGAGAAAATTCTCTACCATCTGTACCGTCACTCTGGAGGGGAAGGCGGAAACACCTTCTTCCACCACTCCATGATCACCGGCAAAGACAAACATTCGTCTGCACTCAACCTTCGGATTCAGATCTTTTTTAATTGTGCTTAACTGAACCGCTAGTTCTTCGATCCTGCCAAGGGCACCCAGAGGTTTGGTTTTAAGATCGACTTTTTTCTGTGCTCGATCACGTATGGTCTGGTCAAGAGGTTTAATTTCCCTGATGAGCTTTGAAAGCAGTGGAGACAACAGGGCGCTGTTTTTTTTCAGATCAGCCGGTACATTCGTTTTTGATGACAAAACGGGCTGAATCGGCTTTTCAGTGCCTGTAAAATCGATGATATACTTCAGCGCGTTGCCGGAGAGGATATGCGGCAGGACTAATTCAACATCCTGCGGCTGGAGAGTTTTTTCGATCAGTATGGAGAGATTTTTCTGCTGTCGTGCGCAAAAGGGCAGCGCCTGCACCATATGCTCTTTTCTCGGGCCATAGGCGCCATAGAGTTCCAGCTCTTTATAGTGAATCAGATTTAAAAGAGTGGTCTCTATCACCTCATTTTTCTTAACACCACTGAAATAGGCGAAACGACCCCCTTTTCGCAGTTTGGTGATGCAGAGAGAGAAGGCAATAGGGGAGTCACAGCAGTTAATTGCAAGGTCATAGTCAGCCTCAGTGGTATTTTTACATAACTCGATCCCCTGGTGGTGACAGAGATGATGCAGCCTGCTGATTTTTTCCTGGCTCTGTTCCACCACGGTGACGGCAAGTTTCATTTCTCTGCAGATAAGAGCGGCTGTTATGCCGAGTACACCGCCGCCATAAATAATTATTTTCTCGTTTTTTCTTGGGGGAAATCGCGATAAAGCGTTGAGGATGCATGCTGCAGGTTCTGCAAAGGTGAGAATGCGGGGATCAATTTTTTCACTGACCGGAACCAGGCAGGATGTGGGGACAGAGATCCACCGGGAAAACCCTCCGTCAGAGTGAAAGCCGATGATACGCATCTCCTCACAGAGGTTTTCGCGGCCATCAGTGCAGTAACGGCATTTACCGCAGGATTGTCCCGGCCATACGGTGTAGAGTAAGCCCGACCTGTCGTCATAGCCGGCTATTTCGTGGCCGGGTATTCTGGGCAGTACCAGATCACGATGTCCCTGACTCCACATCTTTGCATCAGTACGGCATATTGCACAGTAACTGACTGTCAGGGTCGTGTAGCCTTCTTTTTTCTCTGGTGGGAAATCATTACTGTCAAACAGCAGTTTCCCGCATTGAACCAGTGAGAGTCTGATTGCCTGTTCCTCCGGAAAATGTTCACCTCTATCTGCGCCATGTATGGCTGAAGGCTCCTGGTTCGTCTGTCCCGGATGACATACATCTACTCCATCGGTACGGAGGTACAGGCACTCGGTGTCCTGCTTAAATTTCAGTTACAGTGATAGCCTCTTCAGGACATACTTCAACGCAGGTTTCACAGCCGATGCATTCGTCCATCTCAACAGGCTCCGATTTTCCATCTTCCAGTTCAAACACTGAAGAGGGGCAGGCACCAATACATTCCTCACAGCCGGTACATTTTTCTTTGTCAACATCTACTTGATACATGGTATTCTCCTTGTCTAGTCCCGGTTGGCGGGACTTTTTTTATTACCCCCTGTCGGGGGTGCAATTAATCCTGTAAAAACCACTGCTGCAATAATCCTCTTTGAATACGATGATACCGTATTTGCATGTTCACCTATAAACGGTTGAAAACAACTTGTCAACTGCCATAAATTTATTCTTCCCAGGTGGTGTATGGGTTGAAAAAGAGGAGACTATCCAGTAAGGTTTTCAGCTGTTTCTGACTGGAGGCGGAATGGTGAGTTTATCTGCCCCTGCCTGCAGTTCACAAGAGAAATGGAAGAGGAGCAAAGATGATTATTCCACAACATATCCTGGACAGAGAAGATTATAAAGCATGTGCTGTTTTCCATGGTCATGTCTGTATGGGACTGACCCTTGGATATATGGCAGCAAAACTCGGGCTTCAACAACTTGCTGAAAAGCGGGCTGCTGATGAAGAGCTGATATGCATAGCTGAGACGGATGCCTGTGGATGTGATGCGATTCAGGTGTTGACGGGATGCACCTTTGGTAAGGGAAATTTTATCTATCGGGATATTGGTAAAATGGCCTTTACCTTTGTCAGTCGAACCAGCGGGGCAGGGGTTCGACTGGCTATGAAACAGGGTGTGATGACTCCACCTGCAGCAGAGCAGCAGTTGTTGGAAAAAATACGATCAGGATCCGCATCGAAAGAAGATATCAAATCGTATGAGAAGATGGGGGAAGAACGGAGCCAGGCACTGTTCAATGGCGGGCCGGAAGCCTTTTTCATTGTTGAGGAGGTAACGATTGCCCTGCCGCAGAAGGCACGGATGGCACCGTCAAAACTCTGTGATAATTGCGGAGAACCGGTTATGCAGACCAAACTGCAGGCTGTAGGTGATAAGCAGTTCTGCAGAGACTGTCTTGGTCAGGTTTCCGGGTAAATATATTCCGAATTTTTACTGAATCGGTCTGCCCAGGCAAAGAGTTCCGGTGTGCCGCCGGTATGCCAGAACAGCACTGTCTGATCTTTTGTAAAAAATCCCTTTTGAATCATGTCCAGCAGGCCACCCATGGCCCGGGCTGTATATACCGGGCCGAGAAGAATCCCCTCGTTGAGTGCAAGATCTTCAATAGCATTGAATTCCAGCTCTCCTGGCATGGCGTAGCCAGCCCCCAGATAATCGTAATTCAGTGAGAAATCTGATTCCGTCATCCTGATATCAGAACCAATTCTGGCTGCTGTTTCGTTGGTGATTGTGGCCAGTACCGGAGGAAAAGCATCGGATCCGGCTGAAACCTGGTCAATGCTGATACCCAGAACATTCCCCTTGAATCCGCAGATCTCTGCCCCCAGTGTTAATCCAGCCTGGGTGCCTCCTGAGCTGGTTGCAAATATGATGGCGTCCGGGGCAAGGGACAACTCTTCCAGTTGGCGTGCAAGTTCCAGCATTCCAGCGACATAACCGACAGATCCTATGGAGTTTGAGCCACCCACGGGGATCAGATAAGGTTTCTTGCCGGCTTTTTCCAGTTCTGCTGTAACTTCAAGGAGCTTTTTGTCTCTCTTCTCCCTGTTGCAGAAATGAATCTCTGCTCCGAAAAGAGTGTCCAGCAGAAGGTTGCCGTTGGGGATTACCGGCGGATTACCGTTTAACACCAGGTGACAGTGAAGATCGGCTTTTTTTGCGGCTGCTGCAGTCAGGCGGCAGTGGTTGGACTGTATGCCACCGGCGGTGATCAGCGTCTTCTTTTTCTGTTTCAGGGCCTCACCGATAAGAAACTCAAGTTTTCGTGTTTTGTTTCCTCCCATACCAAGAGAAGTAAGATCATCTCTCTTCATATAGATCGCAGGCCCCTGGTACTTTTTTGTCAGAGATTCAAGGGAGTGGATCGGGGTTGGAAATTCAGCCAGATGAAACCTGGGCAGGTCGTCTAATCTCATGAAAATCTCTCTTTTATTGAGGTTTGACTCGTCCCTTAATACCACCAGGGCACTTATCCAGTGTAACTGGTGGCTGTTGGGCTAGTGGGTTAAAATTTTACTTATAAATTCTGCAGCCCGGTCTGTTTTTGGATTGTCAAAAAAATCACCGGGGGTACCGGTTTCAACAATTTTCCCGTCATCCATAAAAAGCACCCTGTCGGCTACTTTTTTGGCAAATCCCATCTCATGGGTGACCACACACATAGTCATACC
>JAFDME010000176.1 GCA_019306075.1 Deltaproteobacteria bacterium
ACATATTGCGGAAAACCCTGAACTTGCTGCAAAATACGCTGCTGCAATTCCCCTGGGAAGAATCGGTATGCCGGAAGATATGGCCGGTGCAGTGATCTATCTTACTTCCGATGCAGCAAGTTTTGTTTCTGGCCAGACTATCTATGTTGATGGTGGACTTACTGCTGCCTAGCCCGGATTTCTCCTGACCAGCTCCTGGCAACTGGGTGAAAGAAAAGAACAGGACCGATTGACAATAATTTCAAGTGAGGAAGAATCGATGACTACAGCTCAAATATTGAGTAGAGCCCGGGAAGAAAAAAGGACGGTACTCACCGAGATTGAGGCCAAACAGATCCTCGGTGAGGCTGGAATCAACTGTACCCCTACAGTGCTTGCCACGACGAAAGAACAGGCTGTTTCCCTGAGTGATGAGATTGGCTATCCGGTAGTATTAAAAGTTTCATCAGTAGATATTACCCATAAGAGCGATTCCGGCGGCGTGAAAGTCAACCTGGTCGACAGGGAGGCGGTTGAGCAGGCATATGAGGAGATCATGACATCCTGCACTGCTTACGCACCTGACGCAGATATTGAGGGTGTTGCTGTTCAGTGCATGTCCCGGGCAGGCACTGAAATTATCATGGGTATGATTAAAGATGCCAGCTTCGGACCCGTTGTGATGTTTGGTCTTGGTGGAGTGCTGGTTGAGGTATTAAAAGATGTTTCCTTTAGAATAGTACCGATTGAAAAAGCCGATGCAGTTGAGATGACCGGTGAAATCCAGGGAAGAAAGCTTCTTGAAGGGTATCGCGGCCAGGATCCGGCAGACGTACCATACCTGCAGGATATGCTTGTTAAATTGTCCGGTTTTGTTGATGCAAATCCGGCAATCGAAGAGATTGATATGAATCCGGTTTTTGCATATAAAGAGGGCGCCGTTGTTGTGGATGCCAGAATTATTTTATCCGAATAAATTGACAGTCTCGCGGAAGCTCGCAACTTCAGATTGAGAGTTTTTTGTGATGCCATTAAAATTGAATACCAGGACGGTGCAGTCATGATGGAATTATTTTTTAAACCGAAATCAGTGGCGGTTATCGGGGCCAGCGGAACTCCGGGGAAGCTGGGCTATGTCATTGTAAACAACATTGCAGGCAGTGATTTTAGTGGAGATGTTTATCCGGTAAATCCGAAATCGGACGAGATACTCGGCTATAAAGTATACAGGTCAGTAACTGATATACCAGGTGAAGTTGATCTGGTTGTCACCGCTCTTCCAACGCCGAAACTTACTGTGGCAACGATGGAGGAGTGCGCCAGGAAGGGAGTCAAAGCTGTAATTATTGAGTCTGCAGGGTTTGCAGAAATGGGTGGGGAAGGTAAAGTTTTTCAGCAGCAGATTGTCGATATCGCGAAGAAAAACGATATTCGTGTAATGGGTCCAAACTGTTCAGGTATTGTCTCCCGCGATATTGTTACATCCATTTATCCAATGACGAAAAAAGTGCCCAGAGGGAACGTGGTTCTCATAGGACAATCAGGTCTTCTGGCGGCTGGAATGGCCTCTGATATCGTCGAAAATGAAAGTCTGAACATCAGTAAAGTATGTTCCTTTGGCAATAAGTGTGATGTCAATGAAAATGACCTGCTGGAATACTTTGGTAATGAAGATGATGTCGATGTCATTTCAATGTATCTGGAAACTGTCACAGACGGAAGAAATCTCACCAGAATTGCCAAAAAGGTAGCGGCCGAGAAACCGGTTATTTTTCTCAGCGGGGGGCGTACAGAGGCGGGAGCACGAGCAGCAATGAGTCATACCGGCAGTATTGCCAGCAACTCTAAAATAGTTGAAGCGGCTGCCAGACAGACAGGTATGATTATGGCTGATGATTTTACCGAACTCAAAGATTTTGCCAAAGTCTTCTCTACTCAACCACTGCCCAAAGGTAATCGTGTTGCAGTTATTACCCTTGCCGGAAGTGTCGGTGTCAATGTTTCTGATCTCTGTGCGAGTCACGGCCTGGAGCTGCCAGGGCTTTCTGCTGAGACAACTGAAAAATTGAAGGACATGTTTGACACACCGGTCTCAAATCCCGTCGATCTCTATTTCAGTGTAACCAAGATAGGTTTTACAAAAACCCTGGAAACTACTTTTCCTGATGCGCTGAGTGATCCGAATATAGATGCTGCGGTACTGATTCTTGCAGGTTTTGAATATACCCAGGAAGCTGTTCAGAAAAAAATTGTGCAGAAAATTGTGCAGGAGGTCGACAAGCCTGTGGTTGTCTGTATGATCGTCGGATACAACAAGTATAAAAATGTTATCATGGATGAGATGGGCAAAGATCTGCCGGTATTCCCCTCTTTGATTTCAGGGGTAAAAGCCTTGAGTAAATTGTGTGAGTATGGCATTCGTCAGCAGAAAACTGAAGCTTAAAGGGGGAAGGGTATGGCTTACGAGAATATCATTTTTGAAAAAGAGGAAAATATTGCTGTTATAACCTTCAATCGTCCCGAGGCGATGAACGCCCTTAATATCAAAACCCGGGCCGAATTTGCTGCGGCAGTAAAAGATGTTGAAGAAGATGAGACGATCAAAGTGCTGATTTTGACCGGTTCAGGAAAATCCTTTGTCGCAGGTTCTGACATCAAGGAGTTTCATGCAACAACTTCCTACGCAGCGCATAACATTGTTCGTCTGGGGTCCATAGTTGAAAAACTTCCTAAGCCTGTTATTGCGGCGGTCAACGGTTTCTGTCTCGGGGGCGGTTGTGAGATTGCCATGGCCTGTGATCTGATCATTGCCTCGGAAAAGGCAAAATTCGGTCAGCCGGAAATAAATCTTGGTATTATTCCCGGAGGAGGAGGCACTCAGCGTCTGCAGCGTCTTATCGGGGTCTGCAGGGCAAAAGAGCTTATTTTTACCGGGGATATAATTCGGGCAGATGAGGCTGACAGAATCGGGCTCGTTAATCGTGTTGTTGCCATGGATGAGTTGATGACAGTGGCAAAAGAGATCGCGACAAAGATTGCCGGCAAAAGTTCAGCGGCGTTGAAACTTGCTAAGCAGGCGATCAACAAGGGTATGCAGACCAGCCTGCAGGACGGGCTGGACTACGAATATGAAATGTATGCTCTGGCGCTCTCTCTCGAGGACAAGGCTGAGGGCGTGAATGCCTTTCTTGAGAAAAGGAAAGCAAAATTTATCGGACGTTAGTGCCTTACTCCATAAAAGCTGTCAAAAAAACAAGAAGATCTAAAGTGATAGTTAACTCATTTGGTAATATCAGCAACAGATAGCGAAAGCAGAGAGACCTTCGAGGCACTTATTCAAGCATTTTCAAACCCCGACTTATTCGGGTTAGCAATTTTTTTAATAGATATCAGATAAGGAACAGGACAATGGAAAACATGGCAAATAAAGTAGCCCGAATACCAAATTTAGTGGACTGGTCGACCGGCGAAGTAAGACTTATGAGCGCAAAATGCAACTCCTGCGGGACCTATTTTTTCCCCAGGGAACATTATCAGCATCGCCCGGGATGTTCAAGGGAGGGTGTGGAAAATGTCCTGCTGGCCGGCAAAGGCAAATTGGCGAGTTATACCATTCAGTATTATCCCTGCCCCGCACCATTTAAGACAGAGAAAAAGATTACCCCGTACGGTATCGGCCTGGTTGAGTTTGAAAATGAAAAAATTCAGGTTACCGGAATCATAATCGATACTGATCTGAAATCTCTTGAAATTGGTATGGAAATGGAGACCACCATTCTTGAGATGTATACCAATGAGGAGAAACAGCAGGTTGTAACCTGGGCATTCAAGGCTGTTCAGTAACTGAAATCGCAAAACTATATAAAAGGGATAATGATTATGAGAGACGTATATATAATAGGAACCGGTATACACCCCTGGATGGGTTTTTCTGAACAGGTATTCACCGATTTCGCAGCTGTTGCTGTTGATGGTGCTCTGAAAGATGCAAATATAGAATGGCAGAAAATCGAGGCGATCATGGCCGGGATTTTTATTTATGGTGGCAACGCCGGTCATCTTTCCGGTCAATACCTGGAGTCCATTTTTGGTGAAACCGGTATCCCGGTGGTAAACGTATATAATGCCTGCGCTACCGGGTCTGCCTCCATCAGAATGGCATACAACAGTATTGCTGCAGGTGAAACTGAAACAGCTCTGGCCTTTGGTGCCGATGTTTCTCCAAAAGGTTTTCTGACCGCCAAATCAGATAACGCAGTTCAAGACAGGGATGTGATCAGGTGGAAGATGGGTGGCCTGCCTAACCCGATTTACTGGGCGCTTGAATGCAGGAAAAGGATGGAGAAGTATGGAACCACCGAGGAAGACCTGGCACTGGTGAAGGTGCTGATGAGTGAGTATGGTTCCAAGAATCCGCATGCCAGGTTTAAAAAACAGTACAGCATGGAAGAGGTGTTGAAGTCAGTCTATGTCTGTGACCCACTGAGACTGTACGAGATTTGTCCGGTCAGTACCGGTGCTGCTGCTGTTATTGTAACAGCTGACGAGGAACTGATAAGTAAAGCGGACAATCCTGTGAAGATTAATGCCACGACAATGGGAAGTGCCATCTATGGTGATCCCACCATACGTATTTCAGCACTCTCCTGTCCCTCAGTCCCTGAAGCCCCCATGCTGAGCGAAAGCTACTCCGCTTCCCGACAGGCATATGAAAAATCCGGTATCGGTCCCGAGGATATTGATGTCCTGGAGCTGCCCGATAACAGTTCCTGGCACTACCTTGTGTATCTTGAAACATGCGGATTTTGTGGAGATGGTGAGGCAGACAAAATGCTGCGGGACGGTGAAACTAAAATCGGAGCAAAACTGGCCGTTAATCCAAGCGGTGGGTTTTCCTCACACGGTGAGGCGTTATCAGCTCAGGCTCTCTGGCAGGTTATCGAATGTACCAATCAACTGAGAGGGAGATGCGGAGATCGTCAGGTGGAGGGTGCAAAAGTTGCGATGGCTCAGACATATGGGCTTATGGGTAACAGTGGTACCACTATTATGACTGTTTAAAAAACAGGACAACCTTAAACCACAGAGGACACAGAGAGAGCACAGAGAAGGCAAAAAATATTCTTTCTCTGTGTACTCTGTGCTCTCTGTGGTGAGAGAATGGATTTTTTGAAACTGTGTGGTCGGTGGCAGCATCAAGCTGCTTATCCCGTTTATCCGGTTTGGATATATCAGAGAGAAGGAATAAGTGATGGGTAGTAACCGCTGGGATGAGTTGAATCAGGAAGCAATAGCTCTCATGCAGAATGGCCATTTTCAGCAGGCGCTGGAGCCTGCTCAGGCCGCACTGGATCTGGCCCTGCAGGAAAAAAATGACAGCCATCCGGATGTCGCTGTTTCATTAAATAATCTTGGAGAACTGTATCATTTGCTCGAGAGTTATCCGGAAGCTGAAAAGGTTCTGCAGCAGTCTCTTGATATAAGTGAAGCGGTAAATGGAAAACACTCTTCGGAAGTGGCAGATACCCTGGGAAATATTGCGGAATTGTATATCAGTCAGCAGCGTTTTCATGATGCGGAGTCCTGTATAAAGCGGGTTCTTGATATTTGTGAGAAGAGGGATTCCGATCTTCTCATGCCTTTAAATATCCTGGCCATCATCTATCAGGGACTTGGCGAACCGGCTTTGGCAAAAGAACAGCTGGAGCGGGCTCTTGAGCTGGCGGAGAAAAGCAGGGGTAAGGATGATCCTGATCTGGGATCGATACTGAAAAGTATCGCCACCATCGAACAGCAGAACGGTGATCTGGAGGCCGCTGAAAGAAGACTTAGGCGGGCTCTGGTTATTTATGAAAACAGCATAGGTGTCAGTCACCCTGCTTTTGCCTCAATTCTAAGCCATCTGGCTGGAATTTATATGGTAAACGGCTATTTTCAGGCAGCTGAACCGCTGCTTAATCAGGCTGTGGATATCTTTAGACAGCCGACTCTGCAGAGCGGCGTTGAGCTTGCGGAAACATTGGAAAAACTTGCTGCACTCTACGGTTCTGCCGGGAAAAATGAGAGGGCGGAACCGATATGGAAGGAAGCACTGGAGATATATGTGTCTTCCCTTGGTGATAATCATCCCGCGGTAGCTCAGGTGCAGAACAGTCTGGCGGAATTCTATCTGAACAGCGGCCGACCGGAGTCAGCATACCCGCTGTTGCAGACGTCCCTTGCTGTGCGGGAAAAACTGTTTGGTGCCACTCACCCTGCCGTGGCCCAGTCCCTGAATAACTGGGGAGTACTGCACAATATGCGGGGAGAAAACACTCTGGCCATAAAGCAGCATAAACGGGCGCTGGAAATAAGGGAGACTGCATTTGGCAGGGAGCATCCGGCAATAACACAGTCACTGGATAATCTCGCCGTTTTATATAAAGACCAGGGGAAGTTAGATCGGGCGAAAGAGTGTCTGAAGCAGTCAATTGCCATTTGGGAAAAGACCGTGGGTGATGAACACCCTGCTGTAGCCCAGAGTTATCACAACCTTGCTACCCTCTATATAACTTCTGAGGAATACACGGAAGCCGAAAAACCATTACTTGCCGCCAGAAAAATTCTGGAGAAGGGTGAGGAGAGGAACGACATGCATCTTCTGGTGGTGTATGAAACCCTTGCAACACTTTATGAGAAGACGGGGAATGTTCAGCTGGCCAACGAATATGCCGCCCGCGTTCATAAAATACGAAAGCCGGAACAAATGCAGAGAGGAGAAAAATCGTTATGAAACTGATCGGAATCAGCGGCAGTCTGAGAAGTGCATCGTTTAATACCGGAATGCTTCATGCTGCATCGCAGTGTCTTCCCGGGGGAGTCACTCTCTCTCTTCTCAGTTGCCGGGATCTGCCTCTTTATAATGTGGATATTGATGGTGAAAACAGACCTGAACAGGTGGTGCGGTTCATCGATGCAATCGCTGATTGTGAT
>JAFDME010000177.1 GCA_019306075.1 Deltaproteobacteria bacterium
TATCCCCGAAGGTGTCAACATTCCCACACTGGAAAGCCAGCTTATGGTTGCACCATTGACAACGCAACGCCGAAACTATGCTGCCAATCCTTACTTTTTCAAAGTAGACACCAGTGGCCAGCAGCTGCCCTATATTGACAAAATAAATGAGCGATTCCTCAATGCCGAGCTTTGGACTCTGGAGATCATGAACGGTAATGTCGACCAAAAATCGCAAAATATGCCACTGCCCGATTACCCACTGCTCAAGGAAAATGAGGCCAAGGGCAATTATACCGTACAACTGCCGCCGGGCGGTATTGCAAACCCTCTGTTTTTCAACCAGACTCACAAAGATCCTGTACTTCGTAAAATTTACGGCGATGTCCGTTTCCGACAGGCAATGTCACTTGCTATGGACCGTAATGAGTTGAATGAGATCATGTTTCTTGGTTTGGGCACTCCCCGTCAATCGGTAGTCATCGGTGCTAAATACGTAACGCCGGAACAGGAAACCTACCTGACTGAATACGACCCGAAACGCGCAAATGCTCTGCTCGATGAGATGGGTTTAAAAAAGAACTCAGAGGGAATGCGCATGCGGCCTGATGGTAAACCGTTGACCATTCTCTGGGCATATACTACCCAGTATGCGACGACTCCAGAGCTGCCGACACTGCTTGCAGGATGGTGGAAAGACGTTGGAGTGAATGTGGTAGTCAAAGAGGTAACGACCCAGGCAACCCGGGAAAAAGCGGCCAATAACGATTATGATATCGACATGGGCTGGACCTCTCCCTGGGAGCCAACGATCATCTCAAACATCATGCCAATGGTCCCCCCGTTTGATGATCTCTCTCCCAAAATGACTCCGTGGGTTGCCTGGCTAAAGACTGATGGGAAGGACGGTCTGGAGCCACCTGCGTGGGCCAAGCGACTCTATGAAATTGGCCAGGAATGGCCAACCGTCGTGCCGGGAAGTGAGAGATATATGGAACTTGGACGTGAAATGACCAAGATTCATACAGAGCAAATGATTGCAATTGGCACCGTCGGCAATATTCCGCTGATCAATGTTGTGACCAACCGACTGGGCAACGTTCCAAAGTATACCGTTTCTAACTACGGGTATGGTTATTCGTATGGATACCGACCCGACCAGTGGTACTTTAAAAAATAGTGCCTTACTCCGTAAAAGCTGTAAAGAAAAACAGGTAAGCACCCTTAAGAATCAGGGCATAAACTCCGACTCCGAGAAATATGAGAGTCTGTTGTATAATCAAAGTGGATGATATTGCACTCCCACCAAGAGTGCAAGGTCATCCACTTTTGACTTCTGCGGTAAAAAAATGAGCAATGCTCATTCTGGTAATTCAACCATGAATGATACATTGCTCACCCATAGTTTTTCATAACGAGGAACGATATCGATGCTTGGTATAATTTCTAACCGACTTTTGTCGGCCTGCCTTATGATGCTGGCCATTTCTGTGGTGGCATTTATCCTTATCCAATTGCCGCCTGGTGATTTTGTTGATTCCTACGTTAACCATAAGCAGCAGGGTGGCGTAACTATGACGCAGGACGAGGTCGCTCAAATGCGCAGTGTCCTTGGCCTTGATCGCCCTATGTATGTACAGTATTTTGATTGGGTTGGTCGAATTGTACGGGGTGACCTGGGGTTCTCATGGGAATACCATCGTCCGGTTTCCGAGGTCATTGGTGAAAGGCTGCCGCTCACGATGATGCTGGCCTTTACCACTTTGGTGTTCACTTACGTGCTGGCTATCCCCATCGGAATCTACTCGGCAGTTAGGCAGTATAGCCTGGCCGATAACACTTTTACTGTCATCGGTTATATCGGCCTGGCAACGCCTAATTTTATGTTTGCACTGGTGTTGCTGTATCTTGCTCATGTTTTTTTCGGCACCAGTGCGGGGGGACTGTTTTCTCCCGAATTTCAGGATGCGGCCTGGTCCTGGCCTCGTTTTGTGAACTTGTTAGCCCATTTATGGGTGCCCGTTCTTGTTTTGGGTACGGCCGGGACAGCTTTCCAGATCAGGACCATGAGAGCGATGCTGCTGGATGAATTAAATAAGCTGTATGTCACCGCAGCCCGTGCCAGTGGGCTAAGCGAAATTCGCCTGCTACTTAAATACCCGGTGCGGGTAGCCATTAATCCCATCATCAGCACTATAGGCTGGGAGCTTACCAATATTATTTCCGGAGCCCCGATTGTCGGCATCGTTCTGTCGCTGCCAGATACCGGGCCATTATTTGTTGACTCCCTGTTGAACTCGGATCTTTACCTGGCCGGAGCCCTGATTCTCATCTATTGTGGGCTGGTAATTATTGGCACGCTTATTTCGGATCTTCTGCTGGTTGCGCTTGATCCGCGTATTCGTATGGGAGGTAAATCCTCATGGTGCTTCACCAGGCACATAATTTTAAAATATACTCCTCAATTTCTCGTTTTTTGTTACAGAAGTTCTGGATTAAGGTAATAAATGTCGACAACTACAACAGCCTCCGGCACCCTGAATGTGGGCGTAGCAACGCGCGAAACTAAAGTAAAACGTACTGATACTGCCACCCACTGGCAATTGATGTGGTGGAAGTTTCGCAACCATAAAATGGCCTTACTGGGAGGCTCCATTTTAGCCATCATGGTTATACTCTCTTTATTAGCTGAGTTTGTCGGTCCCTACACGCCACAAGAGCGTACCTCACAATATGCACAGGGGCGGCCGATGGGTTTTCATTTCATCGATGCAGAAAATTCTTTTCATCTACGTCCCTTTGTCTACGCACGAGTTGCCAAGCGTAACAGGGTAACCCTGAGAATGGAGACGACGGTCGATAAAACAGAAATGTGGCCGATTTCATTCTTTGTTCGCGCAGATAAATACAAGATGTGGGGATTGTTTAAAAGTGATCTCCATCTGTTCGGCTTGGAAAATAATAGACACTTTCTTCACCTGCTGGGTACTGACCAGTTAGGGCGTGATATGTTTTCACGTCTTTTATACGCCACCCGGACTTCACTGTCGATAGGCGCCATTGGTGTGGGATTGGCATTTTTACTGGGAATAACGCTTGGCGGTATTGCGGGTTACTTCGGTGGCATGGTGGATAGTGTTATTATGCGGTTGATCGAATTTATCCGTTCAATTCCGACCCTTCCGTTGTGGCTGGCGCTGGCAGCTGCACTACCAAGAGAATGGACGGCATTGCAAGTCTACCTGTCGATAACAGCGATTCTGGCGTTGATTGGCTGGACGCATCTGGCCCGCCGTGTTCGTGGTAAATTACTTGCTTTGAGGGAAGAGGAATTTGTCCTTGCGGCACGGTTATCGGGCTGCAGTCATGCCCGTATTGTGACTCGACATATGTTGCCCTCTTTCATGAGTTATATGATCGTTGATTTGACCATATCCTTTCCTTACATCATCATGGCGGAAACTGCGCTGAGTTTCCTTGGCCTGGGTATGCGTGAACCGATCGTCAGCTGGGGGGTCCTGTTGTATTCAGCACAAAATATTCGTTCGATGGTGTTGATGCCGTGGCTGTTGATTCCAGGTCTGGTCGTTATCATTGCGGTCATTGCGTTTAATTTCCTCGGTGACGGTATGCGAGATGCCGCCGATCCCTATACAAAGTGAAGGAAGCGAATATGAACCAGGATATTTTACTGGAAATCAAAAACCTCTATATCTGCGTCGAGTTGGATGGAGACTCTTTACCAATCGTCGAAGATGTCAGTTTATCATTAAGAACCGGTGAAATTCTGGCGCTGGTCGGTGAAAGTGGCTGCGGCAAGAGTGTCACTGCCCAGTCCGTTATGCAGCTGTTGCCTAAACAGCTGAAGATTGAATCAGGCGAGATAAAAATGAATTCCCATAAACAGGGGAAAATTATTGATATCGCTAATATGAATCCAAGAGGCTCGGAAATTCGTAAGATACGCGGTAATGAGATTGCGATGATTTTCCAGGAACCCATGAATTCCTTTTCCCCGCTCCACACCATAGGAAATCAACTTATGGAAGTCATCCGGATCCACCGTAAAACCAGTAAATCCGAGGCTAAGGAGATTGCCGTGGAAATGCTGGACAAGGTTGGTATTCCAGGTGCTGCCCGCGTTATAGATCAATACCCGCATGAGCTTTCCGGCGGAATGCGTCAACGCGCGATGATCGCCAAAGCTTTATCGTGTAATCCGACCCTGCTGATTGCCGATGAACCAACCACTGCACTCGATGTCACAATTCAGGCTCAGGTCTTAACTCTGATGCAAGGACTGCAAAGCGAATTTGGCATGGCCATTATTTTTATTACCCATGACCTGGGCGTTGTTGCGCAGGTTGCCGACCAGGTTGCTATTATGTACCTGGGAAATATAATCGAACAAGGTTCTGCCCGGGAAATTTTAAAGGACCCCAAACACCCCTACACAGTTAACCTGATAGAGGCGGTACCCCGGTTGGGTCGACTGGAAGGCCGCAAAGCATTGATTCCTATCCAGGGAAGTGTTCCCAGCCTTTATGATCGACCGGTCGGATGTCCGTTTGTGACACGTTGCACACGCGTGATTAATAATCGCTGTGAAGAGACGATGCCGAGGCTGATATCGATGTCTACTGATCATCAGGTGGCATGTTTCCTGTACAACCCAAGCGAGGGAGAAAGCAGCTGATGGAACCGTTAATAAAAATTCGTGATCTCGACGTGATATTCCCGATAGGTAAATCCGGGTTCTTCGGCAAACCTACTGCTTACCTGCAGGCGGTATCTGGGATTTCTCTGGATATCCACAAACGTGAAACCCTGGGTTTAGTAGGCGAGAGCGGTTCTGGCAAAACAACCCTGGGACGCGCTATTCTCCATCTTGAAAAGCCGACCAGAGGTAAAGTAGAGTTCCACCTTGATGATGAATATGTCGATCTTGAAGACCTGAACACCAAAGGACTGCGCAAGATATGGCGCCATATGCAGATGGTTTTTCAAGACCCTTATGCGTCATTAAATCCTCGCATGACAGTCCGTGAGATCATTGCTGAACCCCTGGTTGTAAACCGGATTGGTAACAAAAATGGTATTTTGGAAAAGGTCGAAAAGGTTGCTGAGATGTGTGGGTTACAAAGGGATCAACTCGGTCGATACCCACATGCTTTCAGCGGCGGGCAAAGGCAGAGGATTGCCATTGCACGTGCATTAGCACTGATGCCGCAATTTATAGTCAGTGATGAACCTGTCTCAGCTTTAGACGTCTCTATTCAGGCACAAATTCTGAATTTATTTAAAGATTTGCAGAATAAACTGGGTTTGACTTACCTTTTTATTGCGCACGATCTGGCAACTGTCGCCCATGTCTGTGATAGAGTTGCGGTAATGTATCTTGGACAGATCGTTGAACTTACCGAAACTGAGAGAATTTTTTATTCGCCGAAACATCCCTATACCGAAGCCTTGATGTCAGCCATTCCCGACATTGATCCGGATCGTAAAATGAAACCCGTACTTTCGAGTGGTGAGCTGCCCAACCCAGCCAACCCGCCCTCAGGATGTCGGTTCCACACCCGATGTCGTTATATGGAACCGTATTGCAGGGAAGCGCAACCAGAACTGAACGAAATAATGGCTGGCCACTTTGTTGCCTGCCATCGTGCGGAATCCCTGACCTTACAGGGGGCTGTCGAGTAGTAGGATATATCGACAGAAAATGAACAACCCTTCCATTAGTGGGGTTTATTCACCGCAAGGGGTGGTTTCAAAAATGAACCGGAAGATATCACTGAATCTTTTCCAAATACATATTAAGGAGAGTCCTCAATGTGATGCCGAAAGATCAGAGTATCTGACTAAGAAACACCTGAGTACGCTCATTCTGGGGGTTGTTGAAAAATTCGACAGGTTCATTTTCTTCTACTATATCACCCTGATCCATAAAAATCACACGGTCGGCTACGGTCTTGGCAAAGGCCATTTCATGAGTCACCACGATCATAGTCATTCCTGTATCCGCCAGCCCAATCATGACGTCAAGAACTTCCTTGATCATCTCCGGATCCAGCGCTGAAGTAGGTTCATCAAACAACATAATTTCTTACTTGTAGCTTGTCTGCGTTAGAAGTCTTATTGCAGTTGTAATGAGAAGAGTCACAATAAATGATAGAACCATCTGGGACGGGCGCAAGTTGAACACGTGTTAGGTTTTTAACCTGCTAAGAACCAGAACTGCACAGGAATTATGTCAAGTCGAGAAACCTGCTACCAAGGAGTCGGCTATCAGGAATGACCTCAAGCTCCAGGTTGACTGCATCCATTTTATATTACCTCTGCCAATACTACTAACCCCCCTCACCGCTTCATGTCATAGGCTGGGATAAGGTCGGAACATATCTTAGTAAATACTCCAACTCTCATCTTGCTTTTTTTCCCAAAATAACTAATAATTGTATTTATCAATTATTTCATATTGTTAGTTTTGATATGCCAAACAGTAGTTCGAACTTAAATATCATACAAGCGAAGCTTTTCCGGCCGATGGTGGTTTCGGATTTTGTTCCCCGTCCCAGACTTACATCGCTCCTGGAGAAAGGTGTTGATTGCCGTCTAACACTTGTCTGTGCTCCAGCGGGGTACGGCAAGAGCCTTTTAGTCAGTAGTTGGCTTGAGTCCAGCGAACGACTTCATTGGTGGTTATCACTTGATGAGGAGATGAATGACCTTGCATTCTTTCTTCAGCACCTTCTTTTCGCAATCAGAAAATTGTTTCCCGAAGCGTGTCAGAATACACTGGCTCTGGCAAATGCATCCGAACCCCAATCAGCCAAGATGTTATCGGCAGAACTTGTCAATGAACTGTTAGAGATCAAAGCCCCTTTCGTTCTCGTTCTGGATGATTACGGGTTTATTCGCGATCCGGACATTCATGAGTTGCTCAACCAGATGATAAATTTTTCGCCGGGTAATATCCAACTGGTTGTCATGAGCCGACGCGACCCTCCGTTTTCCCTGCATTCTCTTCGAGCCCAGGCAGATCTTGTTGAGATACGTCAGACAGACTTGCAGTTCACTATTCCCGAAACAGTTGCTTTTCTCGGAAAAGCTATCAAACTCCACGTTGATGAACAATCGTGTGTTTACTTACATGAAAAGGTCGAAGGTTGGGTAACCGGACTGCGTTTGATAGCCCTCCGTCTACAAAACCGGGATAATATAGATGACCTGCTTCGTAAAATGAAAGGAGGCTCGCAGTACATCCGCGAATATCTGATGACCGAGGTCCTTTCCTGCCAGTCCACATTTATTCGGGACGGACTACTCAAAACCTCTATCCTTAACCGCTTTAACGCATCCCTTTACTCTGCTCTCTGTCATCCGGAAGACTGTGAATTATGCGGGCCTGAATGTGACGGGCAGCTCTTTATCAACCAGTTGGTAGAATCCAATCTTTTTTGTATTTCCCTTGATGATCAGGGTGAATGGTTTCGCTACCACCACCTTTTTCAGCAAGTCCTGCAACGTTCCCTCGAAAGGCATTACACCGCAGATGAAATTACAAAACTTCATCAACGGGCATCTCTCTGGTTTGAAGAAAATGGAATGATTGAGGAGGCTTTCAATCACTTCCAGATCCTCGGCGACTCAAGCTCTGCTGGTAAGTTGATAGTACGCCATCGCCACGAATTTATGAATAAAGAGCAGTGGGGCCGCCTGAGGCGACTAATAAATATGCTCCCCCGTGCTTTAGTTGATGGTGATCCTGAGCTTTTATTACAGGATGGTTGGGTTCTTTGGAACCAGATGCGAATTGCTGATATGGCTGAAATATTAGACCGGGTCGAGTCTCTTCAGGCTTCTTTACCGAT
The DNA here is from genome assembly GCA_019306075.1 of Deltaproteobacteria bacterium. Classification (GTDB taxonomy): domain Bacteria; phylum Desulfobacterota; class Desulfobulbia; order Desulfobulbales; family Desulfocapsaceae; genus Desulfomarina. Next base: position 7,854 of record JAFDME010000177.1, read on the forward strand.
AGAAATTGCTGATAAAGAGAGACTATCGGGAGAAGTCGCTGCTCTACGTAGTATCCAGTATTATCTGACTCCACCTTGCGATGGAGACCGAGTTATTACTTATGCAAAGCGGGCAGCACAAAATATTTCTCGGTATAATCACAGCACAAGGGGTCTTGCTATAATTATGCTGGCCCTGTCCTATCAGTTGACCGGGAATCTTGCCGTTGCATTCAAAGTCATTTTAGCAGAATTAAATCATAAAGAAGCGCAACAAAATACCTACCATACCCGGTTGTTAATCATCCTCTGTATGATTTACTGGTTGGAAGCTGATCCATCCTACATGAGACAGACCGCAGAGAAGTTGGTAAGATTAAGCAAGGAGCTGTCTTTGCAGGAAAGTGCTGAAATTGGGAAACATTATGTCGGTCTCAGTTACTACTGCTGTAATGAGTTGGACCAAGTAGAACAATACCTGAAAGAACCTGCGGCAATGATCAGTAAAGTGAATGTTTTTAACTTTGCTCACAGTTCATTTGTTTTGTCTTTGACGTATTTGGCACAAACTCGAAAAACAGAAGTGAAAGAGACTGTCGATTCGGTTGTTCAATATGCTATTGATACAGGGAATACCACATTGCTCGCTTTAGTTGATGCGTTCAAGGCTGAGTTGGCTCTCAGACAGGGAAATATTGTCGAAGCGGCCAACTGGGCGAAAAATTATGAACCCGAACCGTTTACTACAGCTCACCGGTTTTATGTACCCCAACTGACATTTGTCCGGGTACTTCTGGCCCAAAAAACACCAGAGAGTAAAACACAGGCAGATGAACTTCTTTGCCGCCTGCACGATTTTTACCTTTCCATCCACCACAAGTATTGCCTCATCAATGTACTGGCGTTGCAGGCAGTGCTGCATAATCTTATGGGTGACAAATTGGTTGCAGACCAAAAACTATCCGAAGCCCTCGCCCTTGCAGAACAGGGTGGGTATATTCGGATCTTTGTTGACCTGGGACCGGAAATGGCTGAGTTGCTGGAGCGTCAGAAAAAAAGTAATCTTGAAAGAGATTATATACAAAGGCTACTGGACGCATTTACTCAAAGCAGACTAAATGTAATCGCTGAAACAATACCTGCCAGCAAGCCCGTAGGTGATATGAGTTTAAAAGGATCTGTACCTTTTTCAAATCCTCTGACGAATCGTGAACAGGAAATTTTGAAACTGTTTGCCCGTCGCCTGAGGAACAATGAAATTGCAGAAAAGCTTTGCATTTCTGACAATACGGTCAAAAGACACGCTACCAATATCTTTCGCAAGCTTAACGTTCAAAATCGTCGCAAGGCTGTT
>JAFDME010000178.1 GCA_019306075.1 Deltaproteobacteria bacterium
TTAACAAAAAGATTTATTTGACCATGAGTTTTGATGATGCAATAATTCTTGGCGGAAAATTGTTGATGATCCCTGAGTCAGAGATTCAGGCAATGACTGAGCAGGATCAATTTTCTCAGAATATGGAAGATGCTTATGGTGAAATAATTAATATTATCGCAGGGGCATTTACCGCAGTTTTTGAAAAAGAGTATGGCGTCAATATTCCATTTAGTAATAGTGGATACAGGAATAGCTCCTCTTTAGCTGAAAGGGCGTTTTTTGAAGAGGATGTTGTGGATAGTAATTTCTCTGCCAGCACTGTAAGGCTAATCCTTGATGGGAGGGAGGGCGGAGTTATTTGTCTGATTTATCCAACTGACATGCTGCCTGAAAAATACCTGGAGAAAAGTCCCGCTGATTTCGACACAGTGTCGTTGGTTGAACCGGGCGAAAAAAAAGAACATCATATGAATGGAAAAATTTCTGCAGAAAGTGTCATGAAATCCTGGTCAGACTGTGATGTCCTCGTGGTTGGTGATGATGATGACGAGATAGTTAGACTGGAAAATGCCCTTACCGGCAGAGGGTATTCGGTCAAGGTGCTTGCTTTTAATGACGATATTAATGATTTTATATCCGGAGAATTGAAAGCAGTTTACCTTGTTGCCAGAAAAATTGATGAACAGGCTTTGGGACTGGCAATAAAAGTGAGTGGCTGCTGCCCAGGGCCTGTCATTGCGGCAGCACCGGAGTGGACACAAGAGAAAGTGATAAAAGCAGTAAGATACGGGATAAAAGATATACTTCTTACACCAGCTGATTCGGAAGATATTGAGATGAATATTGATAAGAATTTCAGCAACAGATAGCGACTTTAAGATACTCACAAAAATAGATTTTTATTTCTCCCATAGTTTGCTTATATTCTTTTTCTTGATTTTCTCCAGCAGAGTTGTTCGTTTCAGCTTTAAAAGTCTGGCCGCCTCTTTTTTGTTTCCTTCGGTAAATTTCATCGCCTGTACGATCAGCTGTGTTTCAAAATCGTTAATCAATTCTTTGAAGTCTATTGCCCCTTTTTCCCAGGGCATGTCTGCTGAAGGATATAAGGCCTGCCCCCTTTCATCTGGTTCCGTATCTGTTGTCGGTTTATTTTGTGGTATGCTGTAGTTTTCCGGAACAGTGACGCTATGAAATTTCTCCGGCAGGTCATGGATTTGTATGGTTTTCCCGCTGTAAAGGATACTCATATGCTGGATTAAATTTTCAAGCTCCCTCACATTCCCACGCCATCCGTAGCATGTAAGTACCGATAATGCCCGGCTGGAAAAAGTGAATTTTTCTCTCCCGCGTTTCACGGCATAGGTATCAGTGAACAAGTTGATAAGGGGAATGATATCTTCAGGCCGTTCTCTCAGCGGTGGTATGTTCAGAGGGATGACACTCAGCCGGTAGTAGAGATCCTCCCGAAAAGTTCCATCACTGACAAGTTGTTCCAGATCACAATGGGTCGCAGCGAGGATTCGTGTATCAACAGGAATTGGTTTGAAAGCACCCACCGGTTCAAATTCTTTCTCCTGTAATACCCTGAGCAGCTTTGCCTGGAGTGAGGATTTCATGTCACCTATTTCGTCAAGAAAAAGTGTCCCCTTGTCAGCGTATTGAATTCTTCCAGGCTTGTTTGATGTGGCCCCGGTAAAGGCACCTTTGGTGTAACCGAACAGTTCACTTTCCAGCAGTTCATCCGGAATGGCCGCACAGTTAACTGCGACAAAATTTTCTTTCGTTCTTTTGGATCTGGCGTGAATTGCCTTTGCCACCATTTCTTTTCCTGTGCCTGAATCGCCTCGAATGAGTACTGTTGAAAAATCGTCTTCAGCTACTTTGATGATCAGTTGAAAAAGGCGGTGCATTATTTCACAGGTACCGATCATGTTGTGAAAGGCAGGCTGTGTCAGCTGGACGGAAGTATCAGGAGGTTCGGTCAGGCGGGCATGACTTTCATGGACTCTTTTCAGAGCAATTGCCGTTTCAAGGAGATCAATTGGTTTGTGAATATGGAAGAAGAGATCCCTGTCGAGCATTTTTTTTATCAACTGCGGCCGTCCTGCTGGAATAATTGGCAGAATGGCAGTTTCCGGATAATTGTTTTTAACCGAATCAAGAAGAGATAATCCTTCATGTTTGTCTGAAAAATCCAGATCCAGGATGAGAATATGAATAGTTTTATTTTTCAGGAGTAATTCGAGCTCATTGTCGTTAAGGGCAGTGAGGAAATCACACATGAATTCCAGGCGAATTGCATTGATAGAGGATGCAAGCCCGTCCGGGTCTTTATCTGCTATGAGTATGGTTGGTTGTGCGTGCATGGTTTTGTTGTCAGGCAAAAAGAGGAGCGATTATAATGATTGAGTAAGGTCAGTCAGTCTACCTGATGTATCGCGCATATTCAAGTGGAGCGGAGAGGAGCAAATGTGTTAACCCGAATAAATCGGAATTTTAAAATGCTTGGATAAGTACCATGGTGCTTCACATAGGCACATAATTTCAAAACACACTCCTCAATTATCCATTTTTTATTACAGAAGTTCTGGAGTAAGGTACTAATCATATTTATCTCACTTGTCAGTTGCATACTATTATTTTGTATCGTAATGTAAAAAAATGTTAAGAAGTAAAGAATCAGCGTAAGTTCGATTTCACTAACCCTATCATATTAAAAGGAAAAACAGTAGAAGTTTCATTTAATTAACAGAAGGAGGGTTATTTAAAGGTCATATTCTCCTATTATTATATTCACGCTTTGTTTACAAAGAAGAATAATTGTTGTATTGAAATATCTTATTGAAATAACGATGATTATATACTGTTTTTCGTGACAAGAATTATCGATGGTGATTCTGTTGTAGTTAAACGCGGGGAAAAGTATATAGAAATTCGTTTATATGGTATCGACAGTCCTGAATGGAAACAGCATTCATCTGGTATGTCCAGAGAGTTTATAAAAAATTTGATCTATAAAAAGAAGGTTAGAGTTATTTCTCTATACCATGACTCATACGGGAGACTGGTTGCTTTGATTGAGCATGATGGTCAGGATATAAATGGTGATATGATCAAGGCTGGTATGGCGTGGGTTTATCCAAAATACTGCAGGAAAACCGTCTGCAGAGAGTGGAGTGAAAATCAGGTAAAAGCAAAAAACGAGGGTCGTGGGTTATGGTCTGAAGATGATCCTCTTTCTCCATGGCAATGGAAGCGGATGCATCATCGCTGACGATTCGGATGGTGTGAATTGCAGTTTCATACCGTATTGTGAATATATTTCACGGATGTTGTACAAGGGTACCTCATATACAGGTGCAGTGTTAAATTTTAAGGCAATATACAACAATGATTAATAAAATAAAAATTGGCCCGGCTCTGTTTGTGTCTGTTCTCCTGTTGTTATTTTCAGCTGTTACTACCGTCAATTCTGCTGAAAGTATAACAGCCAGGGAGAATCTGGACAAACTTATTAAAACAAATAAATGCAAAGGGTGTGATCTTGCCGGGGTGAACTTAAATAGAGTGGATCTGTCCGGTGCTGACCTTGAAGGAGCTGATCTTTCAAATGCACAGATATCGCTCACTAATCTTTCACGGGCAAATCTGCGAAATGCCAATTTACGCGGTGTTGTGTTTGGCGGTTCTGATCTTGCTGATGCCGATCTGAGGGGCGCGGATTTACGCGGCACATCTCTTGACGGAGCCTATCTTGGCGGAACCCAGCTCGATGGAGTTTTTGTCAATACGAAACTGTATGAAGATGGTGGAAATGAAGAGGTTGAAACGGAGGTATACATAGATAATCCTTCCAAATCGAAGAAAAAGCCAAAAACCGGAGAGGTGGTGGTCGCTCCGCGAAGGGTTTTTGAAGAGCCGCCTCCAGCGGTGGCAGAAGAAAAGCCATCTTCTGAAATCAGGGAGGGAGTTAATCCTGAAATAACAGTCAGCCCAAACAATAGTGCAGTTGAGTTGAGCTACCCCCAGGCGCCTGAAGTTAAAAAACCTGTCACGTTACATGCTGCGGTGGTTGAAGAAAAGAAGAGTGAAACTGCAGAATCAAATGATCAGGTAAAAGAAAAGCCGGTTTTAGCTGCTGCAGAGCCGCCGGTTATCTCCAAACCCCGGCCACCGGTGAATTCAGTTACACCAGCAGAGATGGAGCCGGCAGCATCAATGGCTCCTCCTGAGGAAAAGACGATTCAAGAAAAAGAAGCACCATCAGTGACCCCACCTGAGTCAGTGACCCCACCTGAGGAAAAAACAATTCAGGAAGCAGAAGTTCCTGGAGCGGTGGCCGCTGCTGTTGTGGAAGAAAAGGCAGAGGATGTTGGAACTGCTGCCGTAGAGGTTCCTGCAGAAGATCTGGCTGAAAGTGCATCAGGCTTGAAGAACCAGATTCTTGCTGATGAGAAAAAGAAAAGGGACAGCCTGACCCGTCTGCTTGATACCAATAAATGCTATGGCTGTGATCTGTCCGGTCTTGATCTTGGTAACGAAAATCTGGATGGTGCCGATCTTGAAAAAGCGGATCTGACCGACTGCAATCTTGAGAAAGCAGGTCTTGAGGAGGCAAATCTCAAAGGAGCTGTTCTCGTCAATGCAAACCTGCGGGGGGCGGACCTGGAAGATGCTGATCTCTACAGAGCTGATTTGACTGGGGCTGATCTCACCGGGGCCAAAATTAAAGGAGCTCTCTTTGATAATGCGAAAATCAGCGGTGCTGTGGGTATTAATATGGAAGAATTTTTATTGAAAAAATAAATCAGGGCCTGAGTTAAGAGAGGTAAGCTCAGGCTGGCCGGATTTTTTCAGTTTGCCGATTCTTCGCTTATTGCTGAAATGGTGATGTCATAAGTAAGGTGGTGACCCGCAAGAGGATGGTTGTAATCGACGGTGATCTTTGAATCCTCGACTTTGATAACTGTTGCGGGTATCTTTTGTTCTTCCCCATCTTTTTTGACTTCAAGGGCAAGAATCATCCCCGGTTTTGGATCGACACTTTTCACCATCTCTTCGTTGTCAATCGTTTGCACCAGATCTTTCCGCCTTGGCCCGAACCCCTCTTCGGGTGGGACTCTGACCTTGCGGCTGTCCCCGGTCTCCATCTCCTTTATTGTCTGCTCCAGAGTTGGAGGAATGTCGCTGTTACCTATTTGAACTACAAGAGGCCTGTCTTCTTTTACTGTTTGAAAGATTTCACCGTTGTCCAGTTTGCCCGTGTAGAAAAGTGAAACCATGTCATTTTTTTTCGGATATACCATATTTTACGCCTCATTATATAATAGAGTGTTTTGCAGTTTGTCTGCGTTAGTACCTTACTCCGTAAAAGCTGTAAAGAAAAACAAGAAAATGAAGAAAGGTATTTAACCATAAAACCAGGTAGATACCTCCAAGGTACTTATCCAGTCATATAAAAAAAATTTCCTGATTGTCGGGTTAAAGAAAAGATCCAATGAGGGAAACACTATATAAAATGACACGTTTTATGCAAGCGAACTTGACAGTAAATTTTACGAAAGGAGCCTCAGGAGCTTGACAAAGACCTGGCTGCAGTCTAACGTACTCAATTTTTTGATTCAGAAAAATAGTGCTGCAGGAAACGGATTACCACCATGATATCACTAAATTTTGGAAAATCAGAGGATGAGCTTCTGCCCGCTATTGCGCAGGATTTCAAGAGCGGGGATGTGCTTATGCTTGCCTATATCAACAGGCAGGCATGGGAGAAAACATTGCAAACCGGGAAAGCCCATTACTGGAGTCGTTCGAGAAACAAACTCTGGCTCAAAGGAGAGTCTTCAGGTCATGTGCAGCTGATTCATGATATTCTGGTTGATTGTGACCAGGATACAGTAATATACAAGGTTGAACAGCTTGGAGATGCTGCCTGTCATACCGGGCACAGAACCTGCTTTTTCAGACGGGTTGAGGATGGTGAACTTGTGGTTGAAGGTGAAAAAGTTTTCGATCCGGCAGAGGTGTATGGTAAATAATAATTTTTAAAATGGAATTTGAAGGATGGAGTCGAAAAAATGAGTCAGTTGAAGCTTGGATTGCCCAAAGGAAGTTTGGAAAAAGCCACCATTGAGCTGTTTGAAAGTGCAGGATGGTTAATTAAGCCTGCTGCAAGAAATTATTTCCCTGAAATAGATGATCCGGAGCTCGACTGTTCAATATGTCGTCCCCAGGAAATGTCCAGGTATGTGGAGGATGGGGTATTGGATGCGGGTATCACCGGCAAGGACTGGATCATGGAAAACGGGTCTGATACGATACTGGTGTGTGATCTTGTCTATTCCAAAGTGAGCAGACGTCCCACCAGGTGGATTGTTGCAGTGGCAGGGGATTCTGATATTCAGTCCATCCAGGATCTTCAGGGGAAAAAAGTTTCAACTGAGCTTGTCAATGTGACGAGACGGTTTTTCGCAAAAAAAGGAATTGATGTCGATATTGAATTTTCATGGGGAGCCACAGAGGCCAAGGCTGTTTCCGGGCTTGCCGATGCCATTGTTGAGGTAACAGAAACTGAAAGCACTATCCGCGCCCATGGTTTGCGAATTATTCATGAACTGATGCAGTCAAATACTCAGTTTATCGCCAGTCGTGAAGCATGGAATGATCCATGGAAACGTGAAAAGATTGAAAATATCGCTCTCCTTTTACAGGGATCCTTGAATGCGGACCGGATAGTGGGACTGAAAATGAATGTGGCAAATGAAAAACTTGAGGAAATTGTTGCCATACTTCCCTCCATTAACGCACCTACCGTGGCTCACCTCCATAATCAGGAATGGTGTTCAGTGGAAACTGTAGTATCCGAGGAAGTTGTCAGGGATCTTATTCCAAGATTGAAAAGAAATGGTGCTGAAGGCATTATTGAGTATGCTCTCAATAAGGTTATTTGAAACTTCTGCATGCGTTTTTGTAAAATAGTGGTAGAGGGAGGAGGAAATGGATTTTTCAAAGATAGAATTCCTGCTGAGTGTCCATAGTCTCAAGCAGCTTCCCCCTGCGGATCTACCTGAAATTGCCTTTGCGGGTCGGTCCAATGTGGGGAAATCAAGCCTGATAAACCGGATGATCGATAGAAAAAAACTGGTAAAAGTGAGCGGCAGGCCTGGGAAGACTCAGGGACTCAACTATTTTCAGGTTGGCAACCGGTTTTTCCTTGTAGATCTTCCCGGATATGGTTTTGCAAAAGTTTCCAGAGCAATGCAGGAGAGCTGGCAGTCGTTGATAACATCATACCTTGAGACACGGGAGACTCTCAAATGTGTTGTGGTGATAATTGATATAAGGCACGAACCAAAAGCAATGGATACTCAGCTTATTCAGTGGCTTCGTGAACAATCCCTTCCGGTCCTTCCTGTATACACTAAAATAGACAAACTCTCCGGCAGTAAAAGGCAGAAAAATGCCAGACTCCTTGATGCCGGTCACACCATCAGGGCTACTGATCGAGTTCTTTTTTCCGCTAAGACCGGGCAGGGCAGGGAGCAATTGATTTTGTTACTGGAGCAGTATCTCTCGGACTGACTCGAAGTGAGAAGGTTTTTCACGTACATTCCCGCCCTTCAGTTCAAAAATAATTGAACCTTTCCTGTCATATTTTCTGCGCCCGATTTTGTCATTTCTCCTCTTCACCACTTTCCTGCAGTAACTTCGCGGTTTTTTGAAGTTTTCGGATAATGAAGCTGACGCTCAGTGGTAAACAGGTATGTTTTTTTATTTGAGTTGTTGATATGATGAAAGGTACGCGAATAATTTTATCATTCCGGATTTATTTTTTTTACAGCGAAAGAAGAGGGGAGAATGGAGGAACTTTCAAAATCACAGAAGGCGAGAATTGCAATCCGTACCTTTAAAATTCATGCGGATTCTCTGACACTGCAGGGGGCATATAAACCATCCGGCAAGGCGGGAGAAAAACTCGCTGACTCTCTGAGGCTGATCAGCCCTGAAATTTATGGTTCAATGACCGATGAAAGAATAGTTGAACTAAAGGGGTTGGAGTATGTCATGGACAGAATGCCCAGGGGAATTGAAAAATGCACCCGGATTATTCTGACGGCGCAGGAGGATTTCAATCAGACATCATTTAAAAAGATCATTCCTCTGAAAAGGAGAAGGGTTTCATACGCAGTCTCTGAAAAAGAGATGTGTTTCGTTATAACTCGCGGAACAAGTGAGATCTACGATATATTGACCCATATCACATTCCTCAACAATGAAGCGGAAAAAATTTATCGACAGGCATTTAATAAGATCGATGGAATGAGTCCCGAATGGGCTGAGCTCGAAAAAATTGTCTCCGGAGAAAAAACAATGTCCAAGGAGGAGCTGGACCAGGCAATCTGGAATCTTTCCATTATTCTTGGCAGAACATACAGAGAGACAAGGGACAGTTATGAATCTTTCGAGAAAAAGCGGGTAAAGAGTTCATCAAATAACGGTCTCTTTAAAATAATGTATGATGTGGGGATGCGTATAAGAGGTGAAAGGGAGGACGGAGTGAATCTTCTGACAATCTACTTTACTCCGTCACTCCATGAAATGATAGGCCATCATAAATATGCATCACTCTGGGCCACTTCTCTGAAGAAAAAGATTTGTGACCTGGGACTGGAGGACAGACCGGTACATGTGATCAGTGCAAATATGCACTCCATACGTAACCTGCTTTATGGTGCCGGTTCATTAGGCTCCAGTGGAGAAATTGTTTCTGATGATATTTATGAAATGATAAAGGTAATTAAAAATAAGGACAGCCTGGTAATTGACTATGCCAGAAAGCATGGCTGCACGCTTCATGAAGACAGATCCGGAATAAATATCGATGTTAACATCATTGATCTTGCACGCATTGATGGACAAAAAGTTCATCCAGGGATCCATCTGTCTGTTGAAAAACTGCAGGAAAGCAAGGCACTGCTGGTGGTGATTGATTACGCTTTTGGAATCCAGGCCTTTGAAATTATGGATGAAATGCTCAAGCCGTTTAGTGATGGGGAGGAGCAGAGAAATATGGATATTCAATCAATTTCAATCATGGGCAAGGCAGGTGTTCTGGAGGGGAAAAAGGGGGATATCATGCTTGCAACTGCTCACGTAATGGAAGGTACTCCCCACAACTATATTGTTGATAATGATTTTGATGAAAAGGATTTTGATAATGGTGTAAATATTTACAGCGGCCCGATGGTAACCGTTCTTGGAACATCCCTGCAGAATAAGGATATACTGGAGCGCTTCCATTCATCGAGCTGGAGTGCGGTGGGTCTTGAAATGGAGGGAGGACACTACCAGAGGGCCATCAGCGGGGCAATAATTCAGAAACATATTCGGCCTGATATGAAAATAAGGTATGCCTACTATGCATCGGATAATCCACTTGTAAGTGGACAGACTCTGGCTTCCGGGCCTATGGGGGAGGATGGAATTATCCCTACCTATATGATCTCTAAGATTATTCTGCAAAAGATAATCAACAGCGATGATGACCGAAAATGACAGGGGAAACAGGACGAAGGATAACGGTTATCAGCGGGAAAAAAAGCTTCTGGTTGATGCACTTGTTCAGAAAGGAAGCACTATAATCCGCTTCATCAATAGTTCCAGCAGGGAATCGATGAGGGCGGATTTCTCCGGCTCCCAGCCCTCTTCATCATGGCAGGCCCATGTCAGGGCCGTAATGGAGCAGGCTGTAGAACAGCCCGGTGTCGATTATGTTGCTCTGGTAGATCCGCAAAATCGGATTGTTCTTTCTGCCGGTGATACCTCTTCGCGCGCGAGTGACAGTACTTCAACCCTGGAATTTCTTTCCACCCTAAAGGATCGCAACCGCCGCACCTTTATCTCAAGAAATGTAGAAGAGGGTGAGAGCCGG
>JAFDME010000179.1 GCA_019306075.1 Deltaproteobacteria bacterium
TCAGTAAGAATTTTATAACGAAAAACCTGTAAAAATTATGAAAACAGAAAAGGTTGATGATAAAACTATGAAAATTTTTATTTGATGAAATTAAACCACCCCGCGCTAAAGCGCGCCCCTCCTAAAACAGGAGGGGAATTTTGGAAATGATTTGTATCAAAAAATACCTTTTCGAGCAGCCCCTAAATAAAGGACTCTCAAAAAAGAACCGGGAACAAATGAAATAACGTGTGTTTAACACACATTTATCAACAATATATAATGAAAAAAATATCTTCTCTCTATTTTATAATGACCATATTAATCGGTCTGATTTGCTGTCCCGCAGGGGCAATGCAGCGCGGCGAAGACATCAAATCACAATCCCCGGCATGGTATTCTTGTGAATCACCATCTGTAAATATGCCGTTTAGAGTCTCTGATGATTTAAAGCTGTTAACTTCTGCTAAACCTTTCGCCTTGGATGACCACATAATCAGCGCAAGCTTTTTCCATTGGTATACCGCAACCAGTGGACAGTTAAGCGGGCCGTGGCTCCCTCTTAAAGGCCGTGCAAGCTGGACCGGATCCATTGACTGGTGGAAAACTCAAATCAAGCAAATTATGCTTGCAAATATTGACGTGCTGTATGTCCATTTAATGCCTCATTCGGAAGCACAAAGAATTTATTTCTTTAAAGCTTTATATGAAATGAGATTAGACGGATATGACGTTCCTAAAATCGCACCTTTTTTAGACCCGATTATTACCTGGGGCTCATCCGTATATGACCTTTCCATAGAAGCTAACAGGAATATGATTGTTGATCAATACATCCGTTTTTTTAACCAATATTATTTTGCTAATATTGATGAATTTGCTGATGATTATCTTGCTGTAATTGACGGCAGAGTTGTTTTGGATACCTGGCATTTAAGTGTAAATTTTAACAATATTTCAAGCTTTCACAGAAGCGATATGGAAGGTCCTTTAATTGCAAATTTCGGCGCTGACCACCCTGTTTTTTCTAATGGGATTTATCAGGTCACAACCGATTCTTCTGATACTTTTTCGTTTGCTGATGAAAAAGTTAAACAATTTCAGGTACACGCATATAGCAGTATTACAGATTATAATAACATTAAAGCCGTTCAGTTGAAAGGCGGATATTGGGACCAGAATATCAGAGACCCGGGATATTGTCTTAAAAGAGACGGCGGCGCTAATTATTCAAATGTGTGGAATTCCGTGCCTGACCCGTTAACAGTTAACCGTGTTTATATTGAAAGTTGGAACGAATATGATGAGGGATCAGGTATTTATGCTGCTAATCCTACTAATACATATATCGCGCCTTCAAACCCGAGTACAGATACTTGGTCACGGGTAAATAATCCTTTTGAATATATTAAAACTACTTATTTAGGAGCAAGAAATTTTAGAAGCTCGGAAATAAATAATAAAAATTCCGCAATCTTATGGCATGACTTTCCAACTAATATGACTATCGGACAATCTGTGCTTTGCTCCGTTTATGTTAGAAATTCAGGCTTTGACCTCTGGACTTCAAATAATAATTATTGCTTCGGACAACGATTAGAAGATGATACCGCCTTTGGTCCCGGAAGATATTATTTTAATGATGAGGAAAACGAAGTGGATTTCTATGGAGGAATCTTTAGAGGCCGACCAGTTAAGTTTGATGTTCAAATTACCGCCCCGGATGTTAGCGGTGTTTATATTACTCACTGGGGAATGCTGCAGGAATATGTTGTCTGGTTTGGAGAATCAATAACAAATACTATCTATGTTGATGTCCCGGAACCGGGTATTTCTTTTATTTTGAATTTAGGATTTATATTAGCTATATATTTGAAGAAAAGATGACCGTCAGAAAATAAATTTATCCCACTGACCTTAAAGCAAATTTATCCCGCTGACCTAGTGTCAGTGGTGAAGAAAATTAAGAAAGATGGAAAAATGACCGTCTGAAAGTAAATTATCCCGCTGACCTTGTGTCAGTGGTTAATAAATTAAGAAAAATGAAAAAATGATCGTCTAAAAGTAATTTATCCCGCTGACCTCGTGTCAGTGGTGAATAAAATTAAGAAAGATGGGATCCCAACTTCTTTACTTTCTCTTCCAGGTATTCACTGCCTTTTCCCATTTCTCTCCTTCAACTTCTAAAAATGCCGACTCCCAACCGGATTCAAGCCGATCAGTCAATTCTTCCCAACTTATTAATCCTGCAAGCGCGCCCGGAGCGGTAACACTACATGCTCCTGTCGCGTTGGCGTAACATATTGATTTTTCCGCGGAACAACCTTTAATGTAAGCCGTGAGGAAGCCGGCAATCGTAGCATCGCCGCTTCCTGTCGCGTTGGGTCGCACGTTAATTTTAAACGCGGGCTGCCATAGTTCTATATTTGCCCATTCATCAACATTAAAGCAACCGGTTTTGATAACAGATAATGTTTCTTTATCTGCTGTACGAATGTATGAACCGCGATGTCCGCATTTAATCATAATAATTTTCGTTCCCATATCAAGTAACAAAGAACTTATTTCATGAAGGTCTTCTCCTGTAAATAACGGGATACTATCACCGGAACTTTTACTTTGATATTCAATAAATTTTTCTTTGTCAAGCATAAATAATATCTCTTCCGCGCTCGGAAGATAAATATCAACATAGGGAAGAACTCTTTCTAAAACCGTTCGCCAGTTGACTCTGCCGCTTTCAGAATCAGGATCGGGTAAAGCCATATCAAGCGAAGTGGTTACACCGCATTCCTTTGCCATACGGAAAATTTTTACTAACTCTTCCCCGTCATTAACATACATATTCCGCATAAGCGGCGGATAACCGAAATGAAAATGTTTCGCTTTTGCTACAAGATCAAAATCAATGTCGGACATACTGAATGTATCATTCGCTCCCGGACAATGCAGAAACATTCTATCATATCCTTTTGGTGAAATTACCGTTGTATGACTTGTCACGGATTTTTTATCCACAATCAAACCATTCGTTACACCCCAGTCATCTCTGAAAATCATCTTGATTATCCGACCAAAAGAATCCTCGCCCACTTTGCCCATCAACGCCGCGTTAATTCCCATCTTGACCAGTCCAAGCCCGGTATTGCTTACACAACCACCTGTGCTTACAACCGCCGGTGAAGAATCCACCAACTTACCCGGAACAAAGAAATCATCCGGTCGTTGAATATTAAGGTTTTGTAATCCGGGAATAATATCTAAACACAGATGCCCGGCAACAATAATTTCAGGATTTTTTTTCATATTTTTAATTTATATTTTTAATTCATCAGACCGATAACCAAATCGGACTGCTCCAAGCACGTTCACCGTCTTGCTGGGTGGCGCGCAAGTAATAGTAATGTTTTCCCGGTAAAGGTAAAATTGTCTCGTCAAGAAATCCCATAAGTGCATCAACCCGCCCCTCCGCCACAGATTTTCCGTCACGGATCAGTTCAATTCTTGTCATAGGTTTAGTACCACCGGACACACCTCGCACAGTCAATTTTCGAGATGGTTCTACAGTGACCGACTGTCCCATCGCGTAGCTGCCGATAGAGAATTCTAACAGAATTCGTTCTCCTGTCGTTGCATAACACCGGCGTGCCTGCATAGCTTTGAAAATATCATTGCGCGTAAAATCATCAGCATATACCACCGCAAAACCTTCTCGCTCAGGCAGGCAATGATATTTTGACGGTTTCCCTGTGTGACCGGGGCTGCCGTGATGGCTGTCAGCTCCACCTATAAAACCCATCTCAAACCCTTTTTCCAATCCCGCACGTGCGCCGCTTGCCCCCGAAAGGTGATTCTCGGAGCAGCCCCAACACGAATAAATTTCAACAAGCCGCATTAGTTCAGAATCATAAACAGGCCAGGTCGTGCCGTGTGATGTATGGGGGATTAGCAGCACGTCATCGCGATTCTTGTAAATATCCACCAGCTTCTCCGGGGTGTCAGCATCGGTGCGTTCAAGTATTGCTACTTCGCCAACATACATCGGGTTGTCAGTACGTTTATTATTATAATAGACGTTGATATGTCCAACCTTATTAATGCCCATCCACTCATAGGCACTAAATGTAACAAAGTGACCCGGCACATTATATTTTTCGGCCAACTGTTGAATATAAGAAAACCCGCCTTTAACACGATTACGATAATGTTCAAATAGTTCCCAATCATGATCAGTTAAACTACAAAAATCAACTAACCCGTCATCACGGCCATAGCGGTAATATTCCTCCGGCCCGAATTCCCCATCTGACATTTCGGAATGACCGTGAAGCGAGCCCCAATAAAGTCCCGCCTTCTCACTATCGCCACTTTTTACGACCAGAGAAGCTGAAGTCAGTCCGGATGATTGGACTGTCAGGGCGA
The DNA here is from genome assembly GCA_019306075.1 of Deltaproteobacteria bacterium. Classification (GTDB taxonomy): domain Bacteria; phylum Desulfobacterota; class Desulfobulbia; order Desulfobulbales; family Desulfocapsaceae; genus Desulfomarina. The sequence continues at coordinate 4,402 of JAFDME010000179.1, forward strand.
AATAACCTGCCTGAGCAATTTGCACGTGTTCGAACGTAAATCGTCCATCATTATCTGTGAACGTCTTTAATTCAATCACATTCTGATCGCTTATCGGCCTCAATAACTTAATTTTTAGGTGTATGGGATTGTTAATTCCCTGATTCGACGGGTTATAGTTCCCGTCAAGAACCAATCCACGCACAACAAACATATCGCCGGGGCGGCCAACCATCGGGGCAACTATGCGCAGGCGATTAGGAGTTCCGCGACAAACCTTCACGTATGGTGTATTCTCGTATGGAAGCGGATAATAAATCCCGCTTGCACACGTATCAACAAGCACGGTGAAATATACACGATCTTTTGGATAAGTCTGCACACAAATACCTTCACGCGCACCATAATGAATGCTTATCACATCTCCTGCCTGCAAGCTGCCTGTCCGGACGCGGATCATATAGAAAAAGCCAAACACAGAATGTGAATGCGGAATCAGATTTGTTTCAATTACAACATTGTGTGGCAAACCGTCAGCACGGGTTAGTTTAACAGTATGCTCATCAAAATCGGGAGAAGACCACGAACTATATGGTGTAAAAATGTATATGCCCCCTCCGGTAACAATTCCCGTTTCTCCGATTACATATTGAATCGTAAAACTTTCGCGACCGCCGGCAACAACTTTCTCCGGAGTAATGTTTGTCCGCCCTTGAGTGCAGGGAGTATAAAGCGCGATGTTCAGCCGCCCGTCATCACCAGTCTGTATAGGTGTGGACTGCTGTGTAAGTTCTGCCACCCGGATTCGTCGCTCGCCTCCACAGGTCTGGAAAACCAATTCAGTTTTTACCGCTTCTGTTAGTGTCAGCAACACGGCAGTATAATGCATCCATAGAAATTCGCGCCAGCGGACGTTGTGATCATCCGGGTGCAATATAGGCACACAATCCTCGGGTTGAGTAATTCCTCCTAATCCTTCCACATTGACAAGCTGCCCGTTCTCTACGCGCAACATAAACCCCCACTGATCAAATGTGGTAGTAAGATCCGGCTGAATAATTATTTTAAGATTATTTCCCATTATTTGTTCGTCGTCGGTAATCTGTATTCAACCTTCCGCTTTCCCACCAATAACCATTAACAATTAACCATTAACCATTAACCAATAACCATTAACCATTAACCATTAACCATTAACCATTAACCATTAACCATTAACCATTAACCATTAACCATTAACTATTAACCATTAACCATTAACTATTAACTATTAACCATTAACCATTAACCATTAACCATTAACTATTAACTATTAACTATTAACTATTAACAATTAACAATTAACCATTAACTATTAACCATTAACCATTAACAATTAACTATTAACTATTAACCATTAACTATTAACTATTAACAATTAACCATTAACCATTAACCATTAACCATTAACCATTTCAATCATATTACATTTCACGGCTTTTTTTCCTTTTTCCCAACGGAATGTCTGGATCTCAAAAGATTTAAGTTTCGTTTTTATCGCTTTCCATCCGCTCGGACCTTTAATTACCGCTTCGCTTTTCTTTCCTCTCGTTTCGTACAGACGAACAATAAATCCGTTTCCGTCTTCCGCTTTTTTCAACGCGGAAACACTGACTGTTTTAGGTTCACAAACAATATACTGTGACGGCTTTTTAGTTGTTCCTTTATGAGAACCCTCAAAAATCACTTCGTGAGGAATGTGAAGGTCGTCCGCGGCTTCCGGAAGATTCAAATCACGAGTTCCACCAAAAAGACGGTATTCAAAATTATGAAGCCCCTGGTCATTTACAGGTAAATCTACTTCCTTGTCCATTCCGTTACCATTCATGTATCCGTAAAGCGGACTTCTTAACAAAGTTAGTCTGGCTTCGCTGCCGTTTACATCAGCCGCGCCTGTTGTTTTACCAATAAGCCCCACTCTGTACGGTTTGTCATTTTTATTACGGCCTTTTATTTCCATCCAGCGCTGCATCGGCTGTTCAGTTCCGTCGGTTGGCCGTTCAATGCATGCAAACGGGATTTCGTAAAAAGAGCGTGTGTTTTTAAGATTAAACGGGAATGCCGCTTTCAGCATTCTAAAAGATTCAGCCCAAATAATTTCCATTGAGAAGTCTATCCACTCGAAATCGCGGTACAAAGAAATACGTTCACGAGTTTGGCAGTTCTTATACGCTCTTTTTATCTCAAATGAAGCCCTTAAAGGTCCTTCCTCAAGAATTTTTATTGACTTTAATTTGAATTCCCCGATTACATCATCAAATTTATCTGTGTTAGTTCCCCAGGTGTCTCTTAAATCTTTTAAAACAAGCAGCTTATTTAACCGCTCTCCACGCTTAACAATTTCAATTTTATTTTTAATATCGTAGAGAGATTTTATACATCCTGTT
>JAFDME010000180.1 GCA_019306075.1 Deltaproteobacteria bacterium
CCCCTGAAGGAAAAGGGAAAGAACCTGGTCTGTTACCTCTTCAACTGTGTACTGGGTTTCAAGAGAAACATTCCAAACTCTGGAGACTTCGTCAAGGGCCCCGAAGAAAACCCTTTTTGCAATGTCAGGGAGAATCTCCGGGCGGTAGATGCCTTCGTCCTGCCCTTTTTTTACGATATCCGCAATGATATCAGTGTAGGCACAGAACTGGTTCTTCCGATAATTCCTGATTACTTTATTGGGCTGACGCAGTTCAATATTTATAACTTCGCCAAGGTTTTTGTTTTTCTTCATTGCCTGTAGATACTTTCTGACAAAAATTTCAAGCATACGGCGGGTATCATGCTCTTCAGAGAGCAGGTTTTTTGTGTCAACAGAAATTTTACCTATTTCTTCTTCGAAGATGGAAACAAGTATATCGTATTTATTGCTGAAATAGATATAAATTGTACCGTCAGCAACCTTGGCTTCTTTTGCGATATCGGATATTCTGGCGGTGAAAAATCCTTTTTTAGCAAAGACCTTTGTTGCTGCTGATATAATTTTTGAGTGCTTGTTGACAACTACCATAACAAAAAATAACTATATATTTATGATGCTGGAACTATACGATTCATGAATGACTACTCATTCATGTAATATTTCACACACTGTTTGTCAACATTCAAGTAACTGTTCTCATTAAATGGAAAATTTGATTTAGTGCCTTATTCCATGGCGGCGGTCATAAAAATCGGGAAAATGTCACAGGGAGTGTGGACTGAATGTGAGATGCCAGGTAACAAAATAATGAACTGACATCAAAACTATTGTACGTTATCTACAGGTGAAGAAATATCCGCGACAAGTAATGCATTTTGTTGCAGGCTGTTCTCATTGCATCCTGCAGGAAAGTTTGTCAAAAAAACTAGCCCAAATATACCGGAAATATTAAATGGCTTGATAAGTACCTTCACGAAAGTGATTTTCTGCCACAAAAATGCAGAAAACAATTTCTAAGGTATTCAGTGTCAACTATATTCAAATTGGAGTCACCCATGAAAATACTCGTGATTGGTTCAGGCGGTCGTGAACACGCTCTTGTATGGAAAATCAGACAGAGCGACAAGGTAAGTAAAGTATATTGTGCGCCTGGAAATGCGGGGATAGGGAGGATGGCCGAATGTGTCGATATAGCAGCAACAGATGTTGACAAGCTGTTGAAATTTGCACTGGAAGAAAAAATTGATTTGACAGTGGTTGGCCCAGAATCCTCCCTTGTCGAAGGTGTCGTGGATAGTTTTGAAGAAAATAATCTTAGAATATTTGGGCCTTCAAAACGGGCAGCCATACTTGAAGGCAGCAAAGTATTCACTAAAGAATTTCTTCAGAGGCATCATATTCCCTCAGCCTCATTCAAGGTATTTAAAGACCGTAAAAAAGCAAAAAAATATATAGACGGCTGCGGTGCTCCCATTGTTGTTAAGGCTGACGGGCTCGCTGCAGGTAAAGGAGTAATTGTAGCAAAAACTGTTAAAGAAGCCAAAAAAGCAGTCGACCTCATTATGAAGGAAAAGGCCTTTGGCAGTGCCGGGGAAAGAGTTGTCGTTGAAACCTGCCTCAACGGTGAAGAGGCTTCCTTTATTGCATTCACAGACGGAAAAACGGTTCTTCCGCTACCTACTTCACAGGATCATAAGGCCGTATATGAAAATGATCAAGGACCCAATACCGGTGGAATGGGTGCCTACTCTCCAGCTCCTATTGTAACTCCAGAAATCGCAAACTTTGTTATGAATAAGGTGATGCTGCCTACTGTAAAAGGATTGGAGGAAGAGGGGAGGCCATACAAGGGAATGCTCTATGCCGGATTGATGATTGACGATGATGAGATCAATGTGCTTGAGTTTAACTGCAGGTTTGGGGATCCTGAGGCCCAACCTCTGCTTATGAGACTTAAAAGTGACATTATTGATATATTTGAGGCCGCCATTGACGGTAACCTCAATCGAATTGATATGAAGATTGATCCAAGGCCGACTGTCTGTGTTGTCATGGCTTCCGGTGGATATCCTGGATCCTACTCTAACGGAAAAATCATCAAAGGGGTAACTAAAGCTCAGGCCATAAACGGGGTGGAAGTATTTCATGCTGGAACAGCCCGGAAAAATGGCAGAACTGTTACGAACGGGGGAAGAGTCCTTGGCGTCACAGCTGTTGGAAATACACTGCAGACTGCCATCAAAAAAGCCTATCAGGCTGTTGACAAGATCAGCTGGACAAATTGCTACTTTCGCAGAGATATCGGAGGAAAAGCTCTGAAGAGCCATAAAAAAAAGGTGCAATCACCGGTGGTTGGGATAGTAATGGGAAGTGATTCTGATCTTCAGGTAATGCAGAGGGCAGCTGAATTCCTGAAATTAATGGACATTGGTTTTGAAATGACCGTTGCCTCAGCCCATCGCACTCCGGAAAGAGCAACCGAATATGCCAGTACGGCAAGAGAGAGAGGGATCAAGATAATCATTGCCGGAGCTGGAATGGCCGCTCACCTTGCAGGTGTTCTGGCTTCCCACACAGATCTTCCAGTTATTGGTGTACCTCTGAATGCTTCTTCTCTGGGAGGTATGGACGCTCTTCTTGCAACAGTTCAGATGCCTCCGGGCATACCTGTTGGAACTATGGGGATAGGAGGTGCAGGAGCAAAAAATGGTGCAGTTCTTGCCGCTCGCATACTGGCCCTGAATGATCCTGTACTTGCTGCAAAATTGGTAAAGTTCAGGCAGGATATGGTGACAGAGGTGGAACAGAAAGCCAGACGTATTCAACCCTGAAAAGGCAGGAATACTGATGGCCCTGTCATCGCTGGAAGAGGCAGTAGCGGTTATTCGGATGGGAGGTGTGGTTGCCTTCCCGACCGAGACCTGCTATGGTCTGGCCGTTGACCCGGAAAATGATGACGCCCTGAGAAAACTGTACAGGGTAAAGCAGCGTCATTCTGTGAAACCGATTCTCGTTCTAATAGAGGGTGTTCGGGGACTGGAGAGTATTGCCAGTGCCGTTCCGGATATATATTTACCACTGATGGAGAAATACTGGCCTGGTCCTTTAACCCTTATTTTCCCGGCAAAAAAAGAAGTTTCTTCAACTCTGACCGGCGGTACAGGCACGGTTGGAGTAAGAGTCTCGCCTCACCCCCTTGCCATCTCCCTGGTGAGAAAAATGGGAAATCCTGTCACCGCCACCAGCGCCAATCTTTCCGGCAGGACTCCCGCCAGCTCCCCCCGTGAAGTAAAAGATATATTTGGCGACAGAGTTGACTATATCCTGGACGGTGGAGAGACAGTTGCAGGGAAGCCTTCTACTCTTGTAGGAATACGGAAAGGAAAGCTGACAGTACTAAGGGAGGGACAACTGAAATTGACAGATGAAGAGTTATCCCTGATTTCGTAGCCGAATACGTTCCAGGCCTTCTGGAATGCTCAGCTATCGTTCATTTCCTGGGCGTTAGTCTCTAGTCAGCTGCCTGTATTTAATTCGGTGTGGCTGGTCGGCTTCAGCCCCCAGGCGTCTTTTTCTATCTTTTTTATAGTCTGAATAATTTCCCTCGAACAAGACCACTTGCGAGTTGCCCTCAAAGGCAAGTATATGAGTGGCAATCCTGTCAAGAAACCATCTGTCATGGCTGATTACTACAGCACAGCCACCAAAGTTCTCCAATGCCTCCTCCAGAGCCCGCAGGGTATTGACATCCAGATCATTGGTCGGTTCATCAAGCAGGAGGACATTACCTCCTTCCTTCAACGTTCTGGCAAGGTGGACACGATTTCTCTGTCCTCCTGAAAGTAAACCAACTTTCTTCTGCTGTTCAGAACCGGAAAAATTGAATTTGCCCACATATGCACGACTGTTTACCTCCTGAGTTCCCAGCCATATGGTCTCCTGTTTATCGGAAATGACCTCCCATATTGTAGCGTCAGGATCAAGGTTGTCTCTGTCCTGATCCACGTAAGCGAGTTTTACAGTCTCACCGATATTAATGGAACCGGCATCCGGAGAATCCTGTCCGGTAATCATCTTGAACAGAGTGCTTTTCCCGGCACCATTGGGACCAATGATTCCGACAATCCCGCCGGGAGGAAGGTTAAAGTTCATATCTTCAACGAGTAAATGGTCGTCAAAACCTTTCCTTATATGCTCTGCCTTAATCACAATTTTACCAAGCCGTGGTCCAGGCGGAATGAAAATTTCCAGATCTCTTGCGAGCTTTTCTGTCTCCTGATCCATCAATTTTTCATAGGAATTTATACGTGCTTTGGATTTACCTCTTCGTCCCTTTGGTGACATTCTGATCCATTCCAGCTCACGTTTTAATGTTCTGCGACGATCGCTTTCTTTTTTCTCTTCCATGGCGAGTCTCTTCTCTTTCTGTTCAAGCCAGGAAGAGTAATTTCCTTTCCAGGGAATACCGATTCCTCTATCCAGTTCAAGAATCCAGCCGGCAACATTATCAAGAAAATAACGGTCATGAGTTACCGCAATGATAGTTCCTGGATAGGATTGCAGATGATGCTCAAGCCAGGCAACAGACTCTGCATCAAGGTGGTTGGTAGGTTCATCGAGAAGGAGAATATCAGGCTGTTTTAGCAGGATTCGACAGAGCGCAACACGCCTTTTTTCACCCCCCGAAAGAATATTGCACAGTGTCTCCGGCGGAGGACAGCGCAGTGCATCCATGGCCATTTCCAGACGACTGTCGAGATCCCATGCTGACAGATTGTCCAGCTGCTCCTGAACAATTCCCTGCCTCTCAATGAGTTCCTGCATTTCATCGTCGGACATTGGTTCAGCAAATTTTTCATTAATAGCGTTAAATTCACTCAGGAGGTTAACGGTTTCCTCTACCCCCTCTTCAACAATATCCCTGACAGTTCTATTTGGATCGAGAGAAGGTTCCTGGGGCAGATAGTCTACTGTAAGGCCGGGGGCAATATGGGTTTCTCCGTTAAATTCCGTATCGATTCCGGCAAGTATTTTGAGCAAAGTAGTTTTGCCCGAACCATTCAGGCCAAGTACTCCAATTTTGGCCCCATAGAAATAAGAAAGAGATATATCTTTTAATATTGGGTCGTTATCGTAATATTTGCTCACTCTGACCATTGAGTAAATAATCTTCTTGTCATCAGTGCTCATAATTAATCCTTTTACCTGGTCCGAATTAAACGGAATGTTTAATAGCTGGAGAAGTACTTTCTCGACGAAACATGAAAGAAATGTAACAGGAGAGATAATACAAAAAAAAGCGCGATAATCAAAGGTGAGATTATCGCGCTATCAAATTGGATAAATATCAGTTAGCTATTTTTCCGCTGAAACAGCATTATGTAAAAAACAAACGCTCAGCTGTCATCCTGTGCAGCAGTGTAGACATAGTTTACTTGTCACTGTCTTCATCCTTGATATATTTTGCTGCAACTACACCGACGGCGCCGAGCAGACCAATATTTTTAATGCCCTTCATAGTCGGCCTGACAAGGGACGCCAGCATAGCTCTGCGCCGTATCTGGTTAAGATCCGCAAGTTCAGGAGTCTGACTGCTGAAGAGAAGGTCCATATCCTTTTTCTTACCGTAGTATCTGGAGTTGGGACCAAGATTCCCACCGGTCGGTTCAATTCCCTTTGCACCTTTTTTTACATATTTAGAGACCTCTGATTCGGGATCATCCAGGTCTCCAAAAATGCGTGCGCCGGTGATACAGGTTTGAACACATGCAGGAACACCACCAGCATCCACTCTTGGTTTGCAATAGGTGCATTTATCAGCTTTACCATCTTCTGAAACATCGTCAAGCTGGTCAGGGTTTACATATCTTGCATTATAGGGGCATGCATCTGCACATGCACCACAGCCAAGACACCGGGCCTTGTTGATCTGCACAGTCCCATCAAATGGATCTTTCCAGGTAGCAGCAACCTCCATGGTTTTGGTCTTTCCGGTTTTGACATCAGTAAATGTCATATCAACTGTATCTGCAGGACACTCGGGCACACAGACAGGTTCTGCACAGTGGTTGCAGAGCCCAGGATAATAAGTTGATGCCATTTCCTCTCCTACCATTGCCGGTCCCATACGATAGACCCAGTTACGCCCAAATTCTACAGGGACCTCCCATTCAGCCTTACAGGCTATAGTGCAGGCGTGGCATCCGACACAACGTTCGAGGTCAATAATCATTCCATATTGCATTTCTTTACTCCTCTTAAATTAACCTTGAGAGCCGGTTTAAGCAGCTGAAGGGATATCTATAACTTTGCCGTTTTTGATAAATTTGACAAAGTTATTTCGCATTCCATGGCAACCGGTTTCAGGGTCAATGGTGATCTTGGTAATAAGACTTGTATCATCAACACCCGCATCAACAGCCACACTCATAAGAGGATTGGCAGTACCGTAACCATGGCCCATGTAAATTGAGTCTTTTCTAATGCCGGGGGTGGTTTTAACGGTTGTAGTTGTCCGGGATTTAACTCCTTCCTGGTTGATAAAACCAACCTCATCTCCATCTGCCAGGCCCATTTTTTTTGCAAGTTCATCGTTGAGCCAGACGGGGTTTGTAGGCATGGCACTATTGAGCCAGACATTGTTCTGAGTCCTGTTGAAGGTATGCACAGGAACACGTCCGTAGAGAAGCCTTGCAAAGCCTGCGGGCGGCTGATCAACGGGAATATAAGTTGGAATACCAGG
>JAFDME010000012.1 GCA_019306075.1 Deltaproteobacteria bacterium
TGATGTTCTTGACCCTGCGCTGCTTCGCCCCGGCCGTTTTGACCGCCAGGTTGTTGTCCCCATCCCCGATGTAGGTGGCAGAAAGAAAATACTTGAGATATATGCCAAAAAAACCAAGATGTCTCCCCAGGTAGACCTTGAGGTTCTTGCCCGCGGAACCCCCGGATTTTCTGGCGCTGACCTTGAAAACCTTGTTAATGAGGCGGCGCTGATGGCTGCACGCACAGGTGCTAAAGAAATTAATCTCGACCTGCTTGAAAAAGCAAAAGATAAAATCATGATGGGCGCTGAACGGCGCTCAATGATCATCAACGATAAAGAGAAAAAGGTTACCGCCTATCATGAGGCGGGACATGCACTTGTTGCCTGGCTGCTCGAAGACACTGATCCTCTCCATAAAGTCACCATAATACCTCGGGGTCGTGCACTGGGGCTTACCATGCAGCTGCCTGAAGACGACAAATATACCCATTCAAAAACATACCTGCAGAACACTATCTGTATCCTTTACGGTGGCCGTATAGCAGAGCAGCTTATTTTCGACGAAATAACCACAGGAGCGGGCAATGATATTGAACGAGCCTCCTCCATGGCCCGGAAGATGGTATGCGAATGGGGTATGAGTGAGGATCTCGGACCACTGGCCTACGGTAAAAAAGATGAACAGATCTTCCTTGGCAAGGAAATTGGACAAAGTAGGGATTTCAGTGAAGAAACTGCCCGGCAGATTGATCAGGCAGTACGAAAAATTGTAACCAGCGCTATTAAAACCGTCACCAGTCTGCTTGAAGAAAATCGCGATATCCTGACACGCCTGGCTGAAGACCTTCTTGAGAAGGAGACCCTGGAGTTAAGCGATGTTGAGGAGTTAATCGAGGAACTGCGACCGGGGAAATACCAGTTTAAGAAAAAGAAAGCCCCACCAGTGAGCGAAGAAGTTGCGCCTGAACCGGAGAAAGAGAAAGAAACCAGCAGTGAAACCTCGACGGGAGAGGCAGCAGATGATGAACAAACTTCTGAAGAAGAGGTAAAACCATCTGAACAACAGGAAGATCCCGAAGAGAAATGACAACAGAGCTACCTGCCAGGATAATGGGGATACTCAATGTAACCCCGGATTCCTTTTCAGATGGGGGACATTTTGCCTCAACTGAGGCAGCACTTGACCAGGCAGACAAACTAATCGATGCAGGGGCGGATATTCTCGACATCGGTGGCGAATCAACCCGCCCATTTGCTGATCCTGTATCAGCTGAAGATGAACTGCAAAGAGTAATTCCTGTGATCAGGGGAATCCGACGAAATCACTCCATACCAATATCCATAGACACCACAAAAGCCGCTGTGGCCCGTGAGGCGCTGGATGCTGGGGCAGATATTATCAATGACATATCTGCCCTGCAGAAAGATGCAGAGATGATCTCACTGGTCAAAAAGACAACAGTTCCTGTGATAATTATGCATATGCAGGGAAAACCGGCCGATATGCAGATTGCCCCTGAGTATCAAGATGTTATAAAAGATATCCTCGATTTTTTCAGAGCGCGCATCGACTGGATAACAGGAAACGGTGTAGCCCTGAGCAGGCTGATTATCGACCCGGGAATAGGCTTTGGCAAGACTCTGCAGCATAATCTCTCCATTCTCAAGAACCTGAAAAAATTCTCTTTACTTGGCACACCCGTTCTACTTGGCCACAGTCGTAAGCGCTTCCTTGGCGATATCACAAAGACTGCAATTGAAGAAGAACGGGATTTGGCAACAGCTGTAGTCTCAGCCCTCTGTTACACAGAAAATATTGCAATTATCAGGGTTCATAACGTAGCTGCCACCAGACAGGCCCTTCTTGTCACCGAAGCGATACGCTCAGCGACCTGAAGAGAGTTTCAACACATTAATCCTGCTCTCTAAAGCACCCACCCACTATGATCAGTTCAAACAATTACGCTCCCGCTATTGCCCGCAATCTCAAACTCCCGCTTCAACAGGTTACAGCAACTCTTTCCCTGCTTGACGATGGAGGAACCGTCCCGTTTATTGCCCGATATCGCAAAGAGGCAACAGGTTCCCTTGATGAGGTGGCTATTGACCGTATAAGGATGGAACAGGAAAAACTCCAGGAGATTGAAAAACGCCGGAAGTCCATAATCGATTCACTGACAAAAAATGATCGACTTACAGATAAACTTCTAGGGGAGCTTCAGGGGGCGGAAAGCTTGACAACCCTTGAAGATATCTACCTTCCCCATCGACCAAAACGTAAGACCCGGGCTCTGATGGCAGCGGAGAAAGGCTTGCAGCCCCTGGCTGAACTTCTTCTGAGCGGCAGGGGCAATCTTCAGGACATCGACAAGTTTATAAACCCCGAGCAGGGTGTTGACAATCAGAGAATGGCCCTTGACGGAGCAAAGGATATTATCGCAGAAAAGATCAATGAAGACCAGAGCACACGGGAGAAGCTTCGAACACTCTTTTTAAAGCGGGGAATCATAGCGGCAAAAGTCGTGAAAAAAAATATTGAACAGGGAGAAAAATTCAGCAACTATTTTGACTGGCAGGAGACAGCTTCCGAGGCTCCGGGACATAGATTGCTGGCCATGTTCAGGGGGGAAACGAAAAAAATTCTTACTCTTACAATCCGCCCTCCGCAGGAAGAGGCTTTACGTATTCTCACCAGCCTCCATATCCCCTCCAATCTCTGGCAAGATGAGTTGAAGGGTGCAGCAGAAGATAGCTATAAGAGACTGCTCTGCCCGTCTCTTGAAAATGAGCTCCGAAAAGAATTAAAGCAAAAAGCCGATGCAGAAGCCATTGAAATCTTTGGAGGCAACCTCAGGCAGCTGCTCCTTACCCCTCCCCTTGGTCAAAAAAGTGTTCTTGCTCTGGATCCGGGTTATCGTACTGGAGCAAAACTGGTATGTCTTGACCGCCAGGGAAAACTGCTGGATACCACGACAATATACCCAACCCACAACGCCACACAGCAAACCCTCGCAGCAGAAATTATTCGTGACAAAATTGATACCCACCGGATTGAGGCAATTGCTATCGGCAATGGAACAGCCGGTCGCGAAACAGAAGCATTTGTCCGCTCAATGGAGCTTGACTCCACTATCATAATAACAATGGTCAATGAGGATGGTGCCTCAATTTACTCCGCATCGGAAGCAGCTCGCCTGGAATTCCCTGATCGGGATATCACCGTACGTGGAGCCGTATCCATAGGCAGACGACTTCAGGATCCTCTTGCTGAACTGGTAAAAATTGACCCGAAATCTATCGGAGTAGGTCAATACCAGCATGATGTTGACCAGCACCGGTTAAAAAGTAAGCTGCAGTCTATTGTTGAAAGCTGCGTCAACAGTGTTGGTGTTGAACTCAATAGCGCAAGCGCCGAACTACTAACTTTCATCTCGGGGCTGGGTCGAACCCTGGCGGATAATATTCTCGATTACAGAAACAGTAACGGTCCATTTAAAACGAGAAGAGAATTACTCAAGGTTCCCCGGCTGGGACCAAAAGCATATGAACAGTGCGCAGGTTTTCTCAGAATCAGAAACGGCTCGAATCCTCTCGATAACAGTGCTGTCCATCCAGAAAGATATAAACTTATTCAGCAAATGGCAAAAGATGCGGCTGTTTCACTACCAGCATTTTTGCAGTCGGAGGAGACCAGAAAGGGTATAAAGCTGGAAGATTATATCGATGCATCCGTTGGTATGCCGACTCTGCTTGATATTATGAAGGAGCTGAATAAACCCGGACGAGACCCGCGAGACACTTTCAAGCAATTTTGTTTCGCAGATAATATTTTCACCATCGATGATATTCGGGAAGGGATGCTGCTGCCCGCAATCATCACCAATGTAACCAAATTCGGTGCCTTTGCAGATCTTGGTATCAAGCAGGACGGCCTTATCCATATCAGCCAGATGGCAGATCGATTTATCAAAGATCCCGGAGAAGTTGTACGTGTCAGGCAGCAGGTTGAGGTGCGTATCCTGCAAGTTGATACACAGAGGAAACGGATTGCACTCTCTCTTCGCAAAGAATAGCTTTTATTTTTGATTTTTTATTGTTTAGCCTTATCTGTTTCTTCCAGGAAGGATAGAAAAATAACACTCTCCATGAGGAAAAATATGCTAGGCACGGAAAAATTATCAAAGGCATTTCTGGCAATCATTGAAGAAGCAGAAAAAGCACAAAAAAAGAACAGCTCAGGCAAGGTAAATAAAAGGCTGCAAACTATTGTCTCCATAGCCAAACATCAGAGTGATATCCGTGGTCTGGCAAAAGGTAAATGCAAAGCCAGCCATAAAAAATGTAAATAGCCGGTAATCATTGATGAAAACAGTAATTATCGGTGCCGGCGCAATGGGCTCACTTTTCGGCGGTCTGCTGAGTGAGGCAGGAGCCGATGTCTGGCTGCTTGACGTTTGGGAGGAACATGTCCGGGCCCTGAACAGTGAAGGCCTTTTTATCGAATGGCAGGGTCACAACCGCAGGATTCCTGTGAAGGCGACAACAGATCATAATGAACCCGGGAAGGCGGATCTGGTGATTCTTTTTGTCAAATCTCTGCAGACAGATGCTGCTGCCGAAACAGCTGCTGCGGTTCTGGCAGACAATGGCTTTGCGCTCACCCTGCAAAACGGTATGGGGAACGCCGACATCCTCGCCACAACACTGGCCGGACGGACGGTACTGGCCGGCACTACTGCCCATGGAGCCACCATGCTCGGACCGGGGGCTATACGCCATGCGGGAAAAGCGACCACATATATAGGTGGATGGAACAAAGAAGTCCACAATCCTGCTGCACGTGTAGCTGATTTTCTTTCCAGTTCTGCCATTAAAACCGAAGCTGTAGAAGATATCCGACCCATCGTCTGGAACAAATTACTGGTCAATATCGGCATTAATGCCATCACAGCGTTAACCGGCCTTAAAAACGGCCAGCTGCCTGATCTTGCCGAAACCCGGGCACTGTCAACCGCAGCAATCGCTGAAGCCGTGTCCGTCGCCCGCGCACAGGGTATCAACACTGCAGCAGACATAGTTGAACAGACCATCGCCATAGCCCATTCCACCGGCCCCAACCGCTCGTCAATGGGACAGGACATTGATGCCAGGCGACCAACAGAGATCGGCGCGATTAACCGCTTTATTGTTGATGAAGGGGAAAAACTGGGCATAGATGTACCCGTTAACCGGACACTGACAACACTGATAGAAACATTACAGGCACATTTTTAACAACCCGGCAGAAGAGTATTCTGTAAAAGGAACACATTTTATGAACAAAAAAATAACCATCCAAGAGATACAGCGGGCAAAAAAAGATAACCGGAAACTGGTGATGATGACAGCCTATGACTATCCCTTTGGTCTTATGGCGGATGAAGCGGGCGTGGACATTGTGCTGGTGGGTGACTCTCTCGGCATGGTTGTTATGGGGCTGGAGGGGACCGTGGCGGTAACCATGGAAGATATGATTCACCATATTCGTGCGGTGGTTCGGGGCTGCAGAAACCCGTTGGTGGTTGGAGATATGCCCTTTATGAGCTACAATACCTCAATTCGTGATGCCATCATTAACGCCGGTCGGCTTATGAAAGAAGGGGGCTGTGATGTTGTTAAACTGGAAGGCGGTGTTGATTTTGCCCCTACCGTGGCAGCCATCGTCAAGGCTGGCATCCCAGTGCAGGGACATATCGGCCTGACCCCCCAGACCGCAAGTGCTCTTGGCGGATTTAAGATGCAGGGCAAAGATGTTGATGGCGCCGTAAAGATCATTGATGACGCCAGGGCACTGGAAGATGCAGGTGCTTTTTCCCTCATCCTCGAGGCAGTTCCCGCTCCTCTTGCCGGACTGGTAACAGATTCGGTTGAGATCCCGGTAATCGGTATCGGGGCCGGTGCCGAAGTGGATGGCCAGGTACTGGTCACCCATGACATGATAGGGTTATTCGACAAATTTGTGCCAAAATTTGTCAAACAGTATACTCAGATCCGACCGGTCATTTTGGAAGCTCTCGGGGCATATAAGCAGGAAGTCCAGGAGAAAAGCTTTCCGGCTGCGGAACACGGGTTCAAAATGGACGAGGAAACCCTTGAGCAGGTGAAAAAAAGGATCAGCTGAGAAGAAGACCACTGGACAGCCAGTAATAGACAATATAACCTCCTGCTGCCATCAGGAGAAGTGCTGAAATTTTCTGCACATAAGGCAGAACTTTACGCAGGGAACCGACAACAACTCCTTCTTTAACCAGAGCTATACCCAGGGTGAGAAGAAGCATAACGCTGCCCATACCAATGATATAACTGAAAAACTGATAAATTCCGGTAAGAAAATTTCCGGTGGCAACAGAGCTGCCCACCACCATCAGAAAGATAGGCAGGGTACAGCTGAGAGAGGTCGCACCGAAGGCGACACCGAAAAGGAAAAAACCGGTAATACTCATTTCTCTCGGATCACCGATTTTCCCGGCAAGTTTGAGCATAAAGGGGAAGGAAAAGCTGCGCCCAAGTAACATCCAGCCGCCGAGAAGGAACAGTGCACCGCCCACAACGACAGCCATCCAGGGCATTATTCCCATGAGAAATGAACCTCCGGCTGAGACTATCACCCCCACCACACCAAAGAGCAGTCCAAAACCAGCGGTTACCACCAGGGTGACCCAGCAGGCTTTCAGCATCCGCAGGAATGCGGATTTCTGCCGGAATTCACTCTCTTCCGCTCCGAGATAGAGAGTGAGATAAACCGGCAGCATGGCAAATCCACAAGGATTCACCGCCGACACCATACCCGCACCAAAGGCATATCCAAAAGGCAATATTCCTGCCAACTGGCTCAACATCTGACTTACTCCGACCTGCGCGTCCATACTCACTCCTCTTTCGTGCAAAATGTCTTCCCGCCGCAACCCGACAGATGTGTTGTATTGTATAATCGTAAATTAAGCAAAAGATTAATTACAGAGTAAGACAGGGCGTACTGATACTCAATATTTTTCTGGTCTCTGCCGTTACTCTCATTTTCACCCTTTCACAATCTATTACTTTTTCCGACCGCAGTCATTTTTCTACTTGACGCTTGTTTCCATTCACACTATTAAATGTCGACTGCAGTCGAAATTACCGGAGCCTTCCATGTCCACAAGAGAAGAAAAAAAGCAGAGAACCAGGCAGGCGATCATACAGGCAGCCATCAACCTGTTCAGCGCAAACGGTTTTGAAAACACATCTATAGAAGAACTTGCCAAAGTAGCAGGCGTCGGCAAAGGAACAATCTACGGATATTTTCAGACCAAAAAGGAAATACTGCGTGCTTTTTGTGAATATGCGCTTGAACAGATACATAAAGATCTTGTCAGCAAGACAAACCCTGAAGCTCCAATCCTGGAGCAGATGCTGACCATCTACATGACCGAGTTCAACCATGTCACTCAAAACAGGGAATTTGGCCGGATATTTATGCGGCAGACTGTTTTCCCCGATGAAAGTGATGTCAAAGGCCACGCCGAAATTGAAGATAAATACTTTGAACTGCTTTTCCCCATTATAGAAAAGGCCAAGGAGCGGGGTGAACTCCGAAAAGAGATCGAGCCGCTCCACCTCACCGCCCATTTTTATTCTCTCTATGTACTCCTTATGTCGGCCTGGTACTCGGGACGAATTCCAACTACAGAGGTTGATTCGGCCATGGAACTCCTTTTCAGGCAGACGCTGGAAGGATTGCAGCCCACTCCCCTTAACATATAATAAGAGCCACATACCATGATGCCCACCCAGCCCGGTACGCCACAGACCACACGAGCCAGAATCGTCTACTTCTGCTGGAATAATTTTCCCCGTCTCATCCTTCTGGCGATGATTGTGCTTATCATCTTTCTCTTTGTCTCAATCAAAAAAGAAAAGAATCTTATTGCCGCCGACAAGGCTGCGACAATCGCCCAGGAAAAACCTCCTGTAAATGTAGTAGTCCTGCCCCTGGAACTCACAACCATCACTGACCGCATCAACCTGCCCGGCTTAACAGAACCCTGGACCCGCCTCCAGCTTAAATCCAAACTAAACGGTACCATCACTGAAGTACTGGTACAGGAAGGAGACAAGGTACAGAAGGGAAATATCCTGGCTCGCATTGAGGCGAAAGATTATAAAATCGCTCTTAACAGGGCTGAAGCAGCCTACAGACTAGCAAAATCGGATTATGAAAGGGACAAGTCAATTTACGACAAGGGAGTGATACCGACTTCCGCCATGGACGCCAATAAAACAAAGATGCAGACAGCTCAGGCAGACTATGACAATGCCAGGCTGCTTTACTCCCGCACAACAGTAACCTCCCCTATGAGCGGCGTTATTCGTCGAATGGATGCCAAAGTCGGTCTGCAGCTGTCTGTCGGTGATCCGCTTGCAGAGATACTTGAAATAGACCGATTAAAGGGAGTTATCGGTATCCCCGAATCCGATGTCACTGCCGTCAGGAAACTGGACAGGGTAAACATTACCGTACAGGCATTAAATAATCGGGAAATCTCCGCTAAAATCCATTTTCTCTCACTGTCTCCTGAGACTGTCGCAAGGATTTATAACCTTGAGCTTGAAATCGACAACTCCAAAGAGGAGATTTTTGCCGGTATGTTTATCAGGGCGGATATTATCAAAGAAACTATCAGCAATACTCTGGCGGTACCTTTTTACAGTGTCATATCCCGGAATGAGGAGCAGTTTGTCTACATTGAAGAAGATGGTGCAGCAAGAAAAAGGGTTGTCCAGCTGGGGATAATGGAAAAATGGTCAGTTCAGATCACTGAAGGACTCCATCCGGGAGATAAACTGCTGGTGGAAGGCCACAGGGACGTTGAGGATGGCCAGAAGGTGAAAATTGTTCACACCATCACCAACCTTGAGGAACTGAGATTATGATAATCTCAGATACCGCGGTAAAAAAAAGTACCACGGTCAGTGTCCTGGCCCTGCTGCTGATTATATTCGGGGTCTACTGCTATCAGGTGTTGCCCCGGGAAAGCGAGCCGGACATAACCATCCCCAATGTCTTTATTTCCACAAGCTACAGAGGCGTTTCCTCAACGGATATAGAGACAGGCATCACAATCGAAATCGAAAAAAAGCTGAAGGGTCTGGACGGTCTGAAAAAGATCCAGTCCGTCAGCTCTGAAGGCCTCTCTTCCATCAATGTGGAATTTGTTACAGGTACTAATATAGATAAAGCATTGCAGGATGTGAAGGATAAGGTTGATGAAGCGCTGGGTGAGCTGCCAGGTGACCTGGAAGAGGACCCATCCGTATTTGAGGTCAATTTTTCAGAGATGCCCATTGTGATCTTCTCCCTCTCAGGAACATGCGGGCTGCCCTGTCTAAAAGATATTGCAGAGGATCTCAAGGACGAAATAGAAGGTGTCCCCGGTATTCTTGAAGTCGAAGTTACGGGAGGACTGGAACGGGAGATACGGATAGAGGTAGCCCCGGAAAAACTGGCCTACTACGGCCTCACCATTGACTCCTTCCAGACCAAGGTCAGGAGTGAAAACTCCAACACCTCAGGCGGCAATATCCGGCTTGGGCAGGGCCGCTTCCAGCTGCGGGTGCCTGGGGAATTTACAACACCGGAAGAGTTATACGGGCTGGTTCTGACTACCTATAACGGAGAACCGGTCTACCTCAAGGATGTCGCCCGGGTGGTTGACGGTTTCAAAGAGGAGACCAGCAGGTCAAGACTGGACGGACGTAAGGCAGTCAACATTTCGGTGAAGAAAAGATCGGGAGAAAACATTATTCCCATCAGCAAAGCGGTGGATAGAATTATTACTGAAGATCAGCTGAGCTGGCCGGCGGGAACAGAGATTACCAAAGTGCTCAACAAGGCCAGAGACATTGAAATAATGGTGGCTGACCTTGAAAATAATATTCTCTCCGGCCTGGTACTGGTCCTGATTGTTATCTTTTTTGCCATGGGAATCCGCAATGCTGTTCTTGTCAGCATCGCTATCCCTTTCTCCATGCTTATTTCTTTCACAATACTCTATCTGATGGGAATCACCCTCAACATGGTAGTGCTTTTCAGCCTCACCCTTGCTCTGGGAATGCTGGTGGACAACGCCATCGTCATCGTTGAGAACTGTTACAGATTCATGGAGCAGGGAGCTGGACGTGTGGAAGCTGCAATGAGGGGTACATCAGAGGTTGCCTACCCGGTTATCGGTTCCACCGTGACGACCCTCGCGGCGTTCTCTCCCATGCTGTTCTGGCCCGGAATCATGGGAGAGTTTATGAGCTACCTGCCCCTCACCCTGATCGTTACACTTGCCTCGAGCCTTTTTGTCGCTCTGGTCATCAACCCGGCAATGGCCTCACTCTTTATGAAAGTAAAGATACCTGATATCCCCGGTCCGGGAAGTAGGGCAGCGAATATCGACAGCATCGAAAAACCGGTGGAGATCAAAGGATTCCTGCTAACCAGATACAGCAGAGTTCTCGCATTTGCACTGGATAAACCGATCACCACCATTGCCTCAGGGTTCTGCATCCTGATACTGATGTTTCAAGTCTGGCTCCTTGTTATAGGCCTTGAAAAACCGGTGGAGTTCTTTCCGGAAATTGACCCAAAAGGTTTCTATGTCAATGTGGATGTACCGGAAGGTGCTGATCTCGATTATATCGACACAATAATCCAGCGGATCGAATTTGCCATCGCCGGAAAACCAGCTGCTGCCGGATGGGAAACCGGAGGGGGAACAATGACGGTGGAGGAAGCTCTCGCTCCCAAAAAATACCGAAAACCGGACGGTGAAACCTATTTTGGTCCCAGCGATCTGAAAAATATTAAAGATGTCTATATGAAAGGAGTGGTCACCGCAGGCGGCGGTTCATCTTTTACTGCAAACACACCCAATCATGTGGGCATTCGAATGCTGGAACTTGATGAGCGGTGGCGATCCTCCCATGACACGGTGGCTGAGGTCCGGAAACGCATCAAGGATATCCCCGGAGGCGGGATTACTATCGCCATGGAGCAGGAAGGACCTCCCACCGGAGCTGCCATCAACATTGAAATAGCCGGAGAAAATTTTGCCATCCTTGGAAAGATCTCAAAAAAAATCAAGGCTATACTTGCCAAAGTACCCCATGTCGAGGATGTTCGGGATGATTTTGTCGAGGGTATTCCCTCGGTACAGGTACTGGTGGATCGGCAGAAAGCCGCTCTTTTCGGCATGACAACTGATATGATAGGTTTTGCCCTGAAAAGCGCATATAACGGTCTGAAAGTCTCATCTTTCAGGGAAGGAGATGAAGACTACGATATTACCGTCCAGCTGAAAGAATCCAACAGGGAAGTGGTCGATATCCTGCATGAGTTAATGCTTCCTACCCCGTCAGGACAGATGGTTCCGCTGTCGACGTTAGCCAGGATCTCATTTGCCGGTTCCATCGGCAATATCAACCGCATAAACAATGAGCGGGTGGTAACAGTAAAGGCCAATGTTGATGAGACTAAAATTCCGGGGCCGGTGGCCCGTGCCCAGGCGGCTAAATTTCTCAAAGATTTCCCCCTGCCGTCGGGGTATAAGCTCACCTTCACCGGTGAATTTGAATTCCAGCAGGAATCGGAAAATTTTCTGACAAAAGCCTTTTTTGTTGCTCTGTTACTGATTTTTCTCATCCTGGTAGCGATGTTTAATTCCATCAGTCAGCCATTTATCATTATGACCTCAGTGATTCTCTCTCTGGGCGGAGCCTTCCTGGGACTGACTCTTTTCAGATCTCCATTCGGTATTATCATGACCGGGGTAGGTGTGATTTCCCTGGCCGGGGTAGTGGTCAATAATGCCATTGTCCTTCTCGACTACACTAACCGCCTGAGAACAAGAGGATATGAACTTAAAGAAGCGGTTATCTCCGCAGGTGCAACCAGACTTCGCCCTGTACTACTGACGGCGATAACCACCATTCTCGGCCTGATCCCCATGATTACCGGAGTTTCTTTTGATTTTCGTCATGGGGCTATTTCCTGGGTCAGTGAATCAAGCCAATGGTGGCAGTCCATGGCTGTAGTTGTGGTTTTTGGTCTGATTGTTGCCACCTTTCTCACCCTGCTTGTCGTCCCGACTCTCTATTTTCTCTCAGAGAGGATGACAATCCTGCGAAAAAATATGATTCAGAAAATAAAAATGATCTACTGGAAACCGTATCCGTTTCTGGCAGGAGAACGCCCACCAGAGGAAAATTGATGCGTTACCCTATATCTCTCCTTATCTCTTTTGCACTGGCCTGTTCTTTCTCAATCAATGGTTTTGCAGGCGGGAAGCAGTTTGAAGAAATCAGCCTCAAAGCTGCTGTTGAGCAGGCCCTTGCCAATAACCTGAGCCTGAAACTGCAGCAGCAGAACGTACAGATTACAAAAGGCAGGGCGTATGCGGCGCAGGGCCGTTTTGATGCCCGCTTTACTGCAGAGGCAGGTGGACAGAGCGAAGAGCTGACCCCGCTTATCCTGGGCGGTGCGAAGAAAGAAAACAGTGCAGGATGGAACATCAGTACAGAAAAACTTTTCACCACAGGAACCGCTGTCAGCCTCGGCTGGAACAACAACAGCTATGACTCCGACTCACCGTGGACCCTGTTCAATCCGTCATACAGATCAGGTCTGCTGCTGGGTATAAGCCAGCCTCTGCTCCAGGGTTTTGGAAAAAAGGTCCAGACTGCGGAAATACGAGCAGCTGAAAAACAGTTTCAGGCAACTGCCCATCAGGTTGACAGCGAGGCCGCCAACCTTGCAGCTCTGGTCAAGCGGGCCTACTGGAACTTCGTCTTCACCTGGGAGGATATCAAGGTACAGGAACTTTCGCTGACCCTGGCCCGGAAACTCCTGGAGGAAACCAGAGAAAAAATTAATGTCGGCAAAATGGCTCCGGTTGAGATTTACCAGCCCCAGTCAGAGGTTGCCAAACGTGAAGAGCGCCTTATCTTCGCAGAAAGAGCAATCGGTGTCGCCGAAGACGAACTGAAACTCCTGCTCAACAGTGAGGACTGGCTGAGTTCCTACAGACCGGTGGACAAACCCCCAACTGAACCGATCAGCCTTGATCTTCCCTCAATTTTAGAAAATTCTCTGCAGAACAGGCCTGATATCAAAGCTGCTGATCTCACTGCTGACGCGGCAAAAATCCTGGAAGAGAGCGCCGCGGACAGGCTTCGGCCCAACCTGGCACTCACAGGAGGTATCGGCCTCAGCGGAACTGATGCGGAATACGGGAATTCTGTGAACAACAGCCTGAGTAATCCGGATAATCTCTGGCAGATGGGAGTGACCTTTTCCATGCCCCTGGAAAATTCTGCAGCCAAAGGGAATCTTCAGACGGCAAGGGCCAGGTACAGTAAGAGCAGAATTAATGCCCGTCTGCTGCGCCAGCAGATAAAAAAAACAGTAAGAACCGCTATTCGCGACGTGGAGCTTGCCATCAAGGCAGTGGAGGCGACACGCAAAACCAGCCTGGCAACCCGTAAACGTCTGGAAGCGGAGCAGATAAAATTTGAATCGGGCAGGTCAACGACCCTGGATGTCCTTATCGCCCAGGACGCCTACTCCAAGGCTCTCAGCCAGGAGAATCTGACCAATATAGCCTACGCCAATAGTCTTGCGGAACTCGACCGCATTCAGGGACTGATCACCCTCACCTCTGCACCGTAAGCCATGGCAGCATCAATCTCATGGATTTTACCTCATGGGACCAGCCTGTTCTACGAAACCGAAAAAAGCAGACCGCCCTGATCTTTCGACTCAGTCCAGAGGGAATCATTTCCAGGGCATCAACGCTGTATAGCCATATAATAGTAGCGATTCAGATCAAACAATCCTGAACGCAGCGGATCCGACTGATCAAATTCCTTCTGAAACCAGTCATAAACATCCCAGAAATTTTCATCTGCCCGATTTACACCAAATTTTTCCAGTTGTTTAACCGCCTCATCGCCCCCATCATACTCATCCAGAATATTTAAAAATTTCCCAAAATCAATAAAATCAACCTGAAAAAAATAGTTGGGATACGATCCTACAAAACCTTTTATGAATGCAGCACTATCCTTTTCCGGGTTCAACCGGTCTTTCTCCAGAAAGAGAGTTGAAACGTCGTCGTGCCACCTGTTTATAACTACTGAGACAACCACATCTTCTTTACCGGGAATATTTTTAATGCGGATATAAGCGAGATTGGCGTTGTGACCAGCCACTGTCGTAAAAAACGAAACTCCAGGCTTTGAAATCCCCTTAAACCCGAGAATTAAATCGTCCATGCTCTCGTATTTATCGGGCAGCATGGGGTATTCCTCTCCTGCCGAGAGATAATTTCCATCAAAATGAACATTTATTTCCGGTTTAAACACATTTGCCACCAGATGCTCAATAAATTCCCTTTTCGGCTCGTCAGTCTTAAATTTCTGCCGGTTCAGTCGATTGGAGGGATTATAATTAATCTGTGCCAGATCCAGCCCTCCATACCAGTCTTTCATAAGCCTTTCACGAGCCTTTTTCGGCATGAAATCCAGAAAATATGTCTCCCCCTCCTGCCGCAAAACATCCATATACACTCTCGTTGAAAGCTGGTGTACCCCGTTGCCATATATATTAAATCCTGCAACAAGGGAGTAGTAGATTCTTTCCAGCAAGGGGAAATCTATAACCCACATGGTACGTGGCAGATCACCAAGCAGTCCCCGGTGAACAGATGCACTGTCAAAATGGCGATAGACAGTCAATGCGGGTGAGTCAGCAGCCATATTACCCGCCCAGATGGCCTCCGGTTCAAGCCCCTGGTAATAATAGTGTGTGGAATAGTAATATTGCCTTTTCTTTACAAATTCTGCAGCCTTGGCACGATAATTACGAATGCGGAAGGCTTTAAACAGATCGTTACCGGTTATCTCGCTCGCGGGCATCTCCAAAAGATCAATGTTTTCCTGAAGAAAGCCGGGATACTGAACGCTCAGATCATATTCAGGATCAAGAAAAAAAACCCAGAAATTATCATGGATAACATTAAGGGCTATCTGGCCTTTGCAGACTGGGCCACGAATAAATGTCATGATAATATAATGAACATTATCCAGCAGAAACTGATATCTCGATTTAGCAGGAATCTGCTCAAAGACCCGGAAGGGATTTGCGCTCATCTTCTGTTCATAACCAACCCTGTGCGGAGGAAGGGGCCATTCGGGCTCAATAAAGAGCTGTCTGATTCTCTGCAGTCTATCCTCTCCCAGATCAAAAACCATATGGGTTTTATGAACAATAGTGGAATAGATTTTTCTAAAACGATAGTAGAAGACTCCACCCGGATCATCATAGGGGCGTACTGTAGGGATTATCTTTACCGGCTCACCTGAACCGGTAGAAGATCGCACCAGCTCATAAAACACCTCTGAACCGGAGTTAAAGGTTATATGGGCAAGAAACAGATGCTCATAAAGGTACCTGGCCGTCATGGCATGTTTTGCATCCTCGCCATTAAAAAATGTTTCCCATAAAGCGACATTTTTCCGGTCGATTGGCGGGATATTTTTAAACAGTGATTGCTCTTCCTCACCAGGACCTGCCGCTCCCTGAACAAGCCATCCGGCAATTGTCTGAAACTCAGATTCCTTAAGAGGCGGAAAGCCGAAAGGCATACCGCCGTTTGGATGTTTCTCCAGATAGGCTCCAAGTTCTTCACCGGTCTGGGCACAGGTAAGATCCGCGGCTTCAGAATGATACTCCCCTCTGCTTTTCGGATTTTTCATTTTATGATCCAGAAGCTGAATCATAAATGAATTATTATAACCGAACTCCGCGCTGTTCCCGGTGACAGAGTAAAAACCTTTACTTCTCCACTCAGAAGTATTGCGGGCATCAACAAACAGCCGTGTAGGATTCATGGTCTTCAGACGACCCGCATTATATACAGCCTCTTTTGTCGCTCCACGATCAATCCCATCATAGGAGCTGAGTTTAAGCTGGCATGGCGAATTATAACAGCTATGACATACAATACACCGCTTAACCAGGATCGGTTTGACCTCTTTGCTGTAATCAATCGCCCTATCGGGCACCATGACCGCGACCGGCAGAGGTGCGGGTGTTTTTCCGGCGCAACCGGAAAGAGACAGCACTGCCACAAGAATCATGAAAATCACGTTATGCATTGAGGCTCCGTTCCTGGATATTTTACCTTGTATGAGAGAAGATACCTCTTCTCCTCGAATTGAAAACCGGCTGCAACTGCTGATCATACAGTTTAAGAACTGTAAAAACAATATCATCAGTGTAAAACTGCGTTCCTAGCTGCCGGATTAGAATTCCTCAACCCTGTTCCCTCTGAAAACATGATTTTCAACCTCCTCCCGACAGCTGTTCACATAATGCATCATTTTCAGCATTCCCAAGAGTTCTTTCCGTTTTTCGCAGCATCTGAGCACCATCTTTGGAGAATTTCCTTAAATCCTGCAAAAGAATTTTTCTCACTGGAAGGAATTAGACTGACCGTCCGGTTTCAGTGGAAAAATATTTACTTTTTCTCCCCCTCCCATACAGACGTAAAGTGTCTATAGTAAACAGAGAGATCAACACCGGAAAAAAATGGACAAGATCTGCTATAGTTCAAAACAGTGACAATTCAACTCATCAGGAGAAATGGCATGAAAAACATGGGTGATATGCTGTTGCGCAAACCCGGTTTTCAGGAAATCGTCATGGGAAACACGGCTCTTGTCAGGGCAATGGTCGAGTCCGGCACCCGGGTGATAACCTCCTACCCGGGCTCCCCTACCCCGGAAATAGCCGCAGCCATTCAAACCATCCCTGAAGATGAAAGACCTTTTTATTTTGAATTTTCAACCAATGAAAAAGTGGCCACGGAAGTAGCCTTTGGTGCCGCACTAAACGGCCATCTCTCCACGGTGTTTTTCAAAAGTGTCGGTATTAACGTCGCAGCTGACACCTTTGTCCAGTTAAGCCTTCTGAACATTATCGGCGGAATGGTAGTTGTCCTCGGGGATGATCCAGGTGCAAACTCCTCCCAGAACGAGCAGGATAACCGTCATTTCGCCTATCTCAGCTACACCCCCATGCTTGAACCTGCAAGTCCCACTGAGGTGTACAGATATTACAAGGAGGCGGCAGCTCTATCACAAAAACTCGGCAAGGTGATAATTCTCAGGCTGACCACCCATGTCTGTCATGCCAAGGAAAAAGTGACCTTCGCGGAATGGATCCCCAGGAAAGAGGATTATACTCCAAAATTCAACTCCAAAAACGGACCATATATACCACTTGCCTCAGCTGTTTATCCCATGAAAAAGAGGGCCCTCAGGCAGCTTGGCGAAGTAGAAACATGGATTGAGCAGCGCCGGCTGAATACCCTTGTGGAAAATAACAGTACCCTTGGTATTATTACATCCGGACTCACTTACCTTTCCTTACTGGAAATACTCGAGGAAGCTCCCGAGAAGCCGGACATTCTCAAGCTGGCGATGGTCTATCCGGTTCCGGAGAGAACTATCATAAAATTCCTCAAGTCACACGATGAGGTTAAAATAGTCGAAGAACTCGATGACGAACTGGAGAGAAGCATAAAAGCAATTGCCTATGATCAGCACCTTACAACCAGAATTACAGGAAAAAGCGACATAGATGACTGGATCGGTGAATACACCCCCGATAAAGTTCGGCAGATCCTTAAAAAGACATGGCCCGGCCTGGTGGCTGACGGGAAGAGATTAGATCCCCCCTCGGATGATATTCCACTGCGACCGCCACAGATGTGTCCCGGCTGTGGACATCGGAGTGCTTTTCATGCCATAGGTGAGGTTCTGGCCAAAGAAGATATTACCGTTGCTGATATTGGCTGCCACACCCTCGGCTACCACAAGCCGTATAACATGGGTGAGATAATGGTCTGTATGGGAAGTTCAGCGGGTATTGGATCAGGCCTGTCACTCTTTAACAGCAGCAGAAAGGTGGTCGCCTTCCTGGGAGATTCCACCTTTTTTCACGCAGGACTTCCGGGCATAGTCAATGCCCTCTTTAATAAACACAACCTCACCCTGATACTCATGGAAAATGGAACCACGGCCATGACCGGACATCAGGACCACCCTGCTTCAGGCAGGAATTTCAACGAAATATCTGAAGCCATACCGATTCGCCAGGTGCTTGAAGGATTTGGTGTAAAATCTATCTTTGAGACAGATACCTACGATCAGGAAAAACTTCGCACCCTGGTGAAAGAGGCTATCAACGAAAAACAGTTTAATGTTGTCATTGCAAAACACCCCTGCATGCTTCTCTTTGCTAAAAAACAGCGTAAAGTTAAGGGAGAAAACCCCTTTCATGTAAAAATTGATCAGAAAAGTTGCGATAAAATCCATACCTGCATTGAAAAATTCGGCTGTCCAAGTTTTACGCGAAACAGTGACGGCATGATTTCTGTCAACAATGAACTCTGCATCGGCGACGGTTCCTGTATCCAGACCTGTCCCAGGAAAGCCATTACCAGATAATTATACAATGGAGAAAACAGGATGAAACCATTTAATATATATTTATGCGGTGTTGGAGGACAGGGTACAGGGTTGCTGTCAGAGATACTCCTGCGCGGAGCAGACCATGCGGGCCTTCAGGCAAAAGCGGTTGACACCCATGGCCTCGCCCAGCGCGGGGGGGTAGTTGTCTCACATTTAAGAATTGGCAAAAAAATATACTCTCCGATGATACCGGCAAGAGAGGCTGACCTTGTTGTTGCCCTGGAAAGACACGAGGCCCTGCGAGGGGCTGACACAGCGCTTAGAGATGGTGGATGCCTTGTCTATTTCAACACCGTACTGCAACCGCTGGGGGTACGCCTGGGGTCAGACAGAGAGGTTTCCGAAAACTTTCTAAACAGGAACTGTAAAGTAAGAAATATCAAAGTGTACATTGTGGAAAATGGAGGTTTGATGGAGCCAAAAATGCAAAATATTGCGGTGCTGGCAAATATCGATAAAAACAACCTTATTCCTCTTGTAAAAACTCGTCACCTGATCCAGGCTATGGAGGATCTGATGACGGGGCCGATGCTGGAAAAAAACATGGCAATTTTCAAAAATAGTCCCCTGACTGTATAAAATTTGCCTTTTCTCTTAAGCGCGCGTTGCCCGCAACCCAAAAGCTACATTCTCTCACCACAGAGGACACAGAGAAAAGAATTTCTTTTTGCCTTCTCTGTGCTCTCTGTGTCCTCTGTGGTTTAAGTTTTTCCCCGAATCGGAATTTATACCTTGCTCTTTCAGAGTGCTTACTTGTTTTTTATTACAACTTGTATGGAGCAGGGCACTAAAAGAGATAGAGTCAGGAAGAGGTAATGCTAAAATTATCTGCAACCGGCAAGGCCCATGGGCATGAGCTTAAGAAACCTTTCATTTTTCCTCTCTCTTTTTGATTACGTCCAGAACATAAGGAAAAATATTCTCCGCAATTTTTTCATAGCCCCTGCCATTAGGATGGAGACCGTCAGTCTGGTTCAACTCGCTCTTCATGGCCACTCCCTCTAAAAAAAATGGCATATACTCAACATTGAATTCCCTGGCCAGTTTCGGATAAATCCCGTTAAACTTTGAGACATACAGCGGGCCCAGATTCCACGCCATTTTCATCCCGGCAAGAAGAACAACGATATCATTATCATTGAGTATCTTCAGAATATTGCCAATATTCTGTTCAACAAGCAGTGGATTAATGCCACGGAGCCCATCATTTGCCCCTGTCTCCAGAAGGACAATATCCGGTTCCATCGTCAGTATCCATTCCAGACGGGAAAGTGTCCCACTGCTGGTTTCTCCGCTCACTCCTCCATTAATCACCCGATACTTATAGCCGGCAGCATGAAGTTTGTTTTCCAGCAGGGCCGGATACGCATCACTCTCGTCCAGGCCATATCCCGCAGTAAGACTATCCCCCACCGCCACAATAGTTCCCGTCACCTCGCTCTGCTCCCCAGTATCCTGCCTCTGTTCCTGCTCCCGATTACAGCCGGTCACAGACAGCAATATTATAAATATAGACAGACAAACTATCTTTATCATACTCTTCTCCACCCACCGATCCAGAGACAGACGCCATTTCATCAGGCCAACCCCCTCAGAAACCTCATCGGTTTCTGACGCAGAATCGATACAGAGCTCAAAAGTCCAGATAAAACCACCAGACAAACAGTTATCGCCAGCATAGAGAGACAAGCAGGCCAACTCGGATCGAAATCGATTGCAAAAAAGAAGTGACAAATCCCCCAGCTGCAAATCTGCGCGACCAAAACTGCACATCCACCGCTGAGAAGTGCCAGCAGGAGATTTTCAAGAAAAAAGACCTGTAACACAAATCGGTTGTCAGCCCCAAGGATCTTGTAATAAACAGCCTCTTTCATCCTGGCCATCCTCGTTGCAAAAATAGAGCTGATCAGTATCATAACACCTGCCAAAATCGAGAAAGAAGCGAAAAAACTAATAATCACAGAAAGTTTCTGCATTAGTTTATCCAGTTCTCTGGCAGTCTCACTGACATTAATAGTACTGATATTCGGTAAGCGGTTAACAATAGTGTTTTGCAATTGAGCAATTTCTCCTTTTTTCACATGCAAGGCAGCAAAAAATGTTTGCGGAGCTGTTCGCAGGCTCTCTTCCGGAAAAACAAAGTAGAAAAATGGATAGAGCATTGATTTTGTGCGACTGCGGATAGAACGAACTTCCGCCCTCAATGGTACTCCCTGTACATTAAATTGCAGTACATCGCCAATTTTAATATTACCCATCTCCGCCACCGTATCAAGAATGGACACCGGAACCAAACCATTCGGTGCTCTTATCCGGCCAAAAAGAGCACGCCCCTTGCTGAGCATTTCGTCCTCAAGGAGTTTTTCACGGTAGGTCAGGTTGAACTCACGAACAAGAGTGTCACCCCGGTCTTTTGATTGCTCCTTCCTGCTTATCTTTTTCCCGTTAATTGAAGAGAGACGTGCCCGGATAATCGGAAAGAGTGCCACCCCTTCTCCTACAAGATCAAGAAATTCCTGCCGTTGATTTTTTTGGATATCCAGACAGAAAAGATTTGGAGCATCAGGTGGATAGGAAGCGATGTAAGTGCCACGCAGATTGTGTTCAACCAGATAAATGATAAGCAGAACAGAAAGAGCAGACGCAAGTGTCACAACTATCGGTCTGGTGGCGTTGCCCTGCCGCAGAAGACTCCTTATTGCCTGCCGCAGAGGGAGAGAAATGATGTTCATACGGCCGAGAAAAAACAACACTATTCCAATCAGCACTGAAATTGCAGCAATGAGCCCAAGCACCCCGGCAATAAAATACAGCCCTATACGCACATCTTCCAACTGCCGAATGACAAGCCCTGCAAGCAGGATAACACCGCTGCCGACCAGCAGATAGGAACCGCGACTCTGCAGCATCCTGCCGGTTTCCTTTCTAAACACCGCTGCCGGTTTCACATCTCTTATTCTGCGAAGCGGCAGACAGGTAGAAAAACCGACTACCACAAGTCCCAGCCCCATCCCCTCCAACACATCGAAAACAGAACCGCCGAGAGCAATGTTCTCAGGCAGCAGCCCCTGGAAAAGAGTGGAGAAACTCTTTTCCAGCACAAGCCCTGAAATAATTCCCAAAGTGCAGCCAATTCCACCCAAAATCAATACAATCAGCAGATAGTGCTGCAGTAGAAATGAGCCTGTTGCCCCAAGTGACCGGAGAATAGCGAAGCTTTTTTCCTTCTGTCGCAACAAAGCGGCCAGGGAACTCTGCATACCGATACCTGCAAGCAGCAGAGTAAACACGGAAATAAGAGATAGAAAAAACAGCAGGTTATCAAAAAAACGTTTGATACTGGAATTTGCCGTTGCATAGGTCGCAACACGTTCCTGACCCGCAATTATTCTGTCTTGCAACCGTACCGCAATTTTATCAATCAGCTTTTCATCATCTATTTTCAGGAGGACTTCATACTGCACCCTACTGCCTTTTTTCACCAGGTTCATCTGTGAAAGATCAGCAGCAGAGACAAAGATTCTTGGTCCAAAATTAAAAAAGTTAACCGGTCGTAACGATTCCTCACCGACCGTATCAACGATCTCAAAAGAACCTTCACCAAGGAGTAACCTGTCACCGATGCCAAGACTCAGACGCACCAGCAGTGCCGGAGCCACGACCACCTTCCCCGGTTGCAGGACAGAAGATAAGTCACGGCCTGAAAGCAGTTTCACCCGGCCATAGAGCGGGTATCCGTCTTCCACTGCTTTAATATTGCTCAACAGCGAATCACGACCATCCTCTCGCCTGGCAACTGAATACAATTCCCAGGTGCGAATTTCCTCTATTCCAGCTTCTCCAGCCAGAGTTTCCAGTTCCTGTTTAAGTAACCGGGAAAGAGGGTAATGAGAATGGACAATAACATCCCCACCATGCAACCCCTTGGCATCACTGATAATGGAC
>JAFDME010000181.1 GCA_019306075.1 Deltaproteobacteria bacterium
GAAGGATGGTTCCAGAGAAATATTCCTCACAGAATAACTGTTTATTGTGAATAATATTTCACAACACGACATTAACAAGTTGTATTTACGAAGAAATATTTTTTGTCAGCAGGCAGAGGCGATCAATAATTTTTTTTCCCGAAATTGTAAGTTTGTATCTTTTCTCCCGATCCTGAGAAACAAAACCATTGGCTTTAAGATTTTTCAGATGAAAGTTTACTTTTGTATGGTCATTAATCCCGAGGTATCTGGTTATATCCATAAAACGCATCTCCTTCTTCTCAGATAAAACGGCCATGATCTGCCTTCTGATCTGGTTTGAAAGGCAGGAGAGAGTCATATCCATATCGGACTCGGATAACTGTTGTTCAAATTTCAGTTCCTCAAAATTGCTCTGCACGGCAACCAGCAATGCATCTTTCCTGAATGGTTTTGCCAGATAATCATCAGCACCACTTTTCATGGCCGCCACCGCATTGTCAACAGTGGAAAAGGCTGTAATCATAATAATCCTGACAGTTGGATAATCATTTTTCAGGAGGGGCAAAAGGGCCATTCCCCCCATACCCGGCATCATATTATCAACAATAACGAGACGGGGAACTTCGAGTTCAAGCTTCTCCAGAGCATCTTCCGCCGATGTACAGCCAACCACTGAGAACCCGTTATCTTCAAGAATTTCAGTGATACTCTCACGCAGATCCTGATCATCGTCAATGACCATAATTGTTTCAGTTGTCATTTGTCATCACCGGAAAAGATACAGTCACAATTGTTCCTCCATACTCGCTTGAAACAAGAGAAATCTCCCCACCATGCTGTTTTATTATATTATAACCTACAGACAATCCCAGCCCAGTCCCCTTACCAATCTCTTTAGTTGTATAAAAAGGATCAAACACTTTGAAAAGGTCATCTTCGCCAATACCATGACCGGTGTCGGTAATCATAACCGTAACTGAACCATTTTCGAGAAACGTTTCAATTTCGATACTGTCCTCCCTGTCACAGGCATCAATACTGTTTATCAGCAGATTGATAAAGACCTCCTCCAGCTTCCAGAAAATACCCATAATATCGGGAACTTTTTGCATGCTCAGCTGAATGATAGGACCTTTATCCTGACTTCTCAGAAGATTACATGAACTCCTGATGACCAGATTTATATCAACAGGCTCCATTTCCGCCTCTTTCTCCCTGGAAAAATGCAGCAGTTCTCTGGCAATCCTGGAGGCCCGGTCAGTATTACGCTCAATAGCGTCCAGCTTTTTCATTACCTTACTATCATGCCCTGCCATATCCTTGAGCATTTCCACATTCAATGAAACATTGGTGAGTGGATTATTAATCTCATGGGCAATACCGGCTGCCAGAACCCCCATGGATGCCAACTTTTCCGACTGAGAAAAACGCATCAGCTTTTCATTCACCAGTTCCCGCTGCTCAAGGCTGAAAACAGACAACGCCCTGATAGTAAAAAACATAATAAAAAAGGCACTCAACCCCCTGAAAAAAATAACCTTAACACCAAGAAGTGGTACTATGACATCAGATGGAATCACTCCGCTTAAAAGAGCGTAACAGATCATACAACTGCCCGCAAAAATGAAATTTCTGGCTACATTCATGGAAAAAGGCCGTACGGTCCTCGAATAGATCACCAGACCGACACCCGACAGCATCCCTCCGGGAAATGCTACAAAAATCCTGGTGGTTATATCATGTCCGGTGCCGACATCCAGATATGTGGTAAGCAGAATAAGAGAGAGAGCCGAGACACCAATCATTGCTTTGACTATTCGCGGTGTACGGCTCAGGGCATTGTCCCCGTAAAAAGTTATAATATTAAGAAAGAGGCCGAAGTAAAACAAAAATAAGAAGGAAATGCTGACCACAGTCAGACGAAACAGCGAGAACAAGGGGGTCTTAATGGAGGGTTTCAGCTGTTCCAGCAACGCCAGCCACTCATGAAACCCGTGGATTATACCAAAAAGGGCAAGCAGCCAGATGATTCTGGCAATGCCCAGCTCACTCAGCCGAACATCCCGGGAGAGAATTGCCACCCCCAGGGTAAAAAAGGCCAGGCCGTACAGCAGATAAAGAACAAAATTCAATACCACAATCACCTCCATATGCACAGGTATGACCGGACTACCGGATTAACTGCAGCACAACCCATAGCATGCAGGGATCTCTGCCGGCAACTCTCCTGTTCGCGGCTGCATAATTTCACATCTCCTGGTGAGATACATTCCACAGGTGTCAGCTCAACAGTAGAAAAATATTGCCAGAATGATGCTTCCAAAATAAGGTAACAGGTATCATGAAACAGTTATCCATTATAGAAGAAACACGACCAGTCGATATCCCCCTTGCCGAGAGGTGCAGGCCACTCCATCTTGACGGCATAAAGGGCCAGGAAAAAATTT
Organism: Deltaproteobacteria bacterium; assembly: GCA_019306075.1. Classification (GTDB taxonomy): domain Bacteria; phylum Desulfobacterota; class Desulfobulbia; order Desulfobulbales; family Desulfocapsaceae; genus Desulfomarina. The sequence goes on from JAFDME010000181.1 coordinate 2,430, forward strand.
TATCTCCCGGTTCAACACTGCAGGTCATGATCCAAGAGGATGAATTCAGCTCTTTCATACTCTGGGGTCCTCCCGGTAGCGGCAAGACAACTATCGCCAGATTAATCGGCAAACAGACCGGACATGCGTTTTATCCCTTCAGTGCCGTGCTGAGCAAAATCGGCGAAGTCAGGCAACTGATGGAGCAGGCCAAATTCCGGCAGCATACTGAGAATAAAAAAACCATAGTGTTTATCGATGAAATACACCGTTTTAACAAGTCTCAGCAGGATGCATTCCTGCCATATGTGGAATCAGGTGCCATTATTCTTGTAGGAGCAACAACTGAAAACCCTTCCTTTGAGATTATCCCCGCCCTCCTCTCCAGATGCCATGTTTTCGTTTTAGAAAGCCTCGCGGATAATCACATAGCCGAAATCATCGAAAAAGCACTCACCTCCATCCATAAGGATCTCACCATTGAGTCAGAGGGATTAAACCTGCTCTGCCAAAAGGCCGGGGGTGATGCCAGAAGAGCTCTCAATAACCTGGAGATGGTCTGCCGCTGCGCGGAGCGGGGCGATAAAATCTCAGCCGCAGCCATCACTCGCTCCCTGAACAGCCGTTCCCTCTTTTATGACAAACGCGGGGAGGAACATTTTAATCTTATATCAGCCTTCCAGAAATCCATACGAGGCAGTGACCCGCAGGCAGCGCTGTACTGGCTCGCAAGAATGATAGAGGCGGGTGAAGACCCCATGTATGTGACAAGAAGACTGGTACGCATCGCAAGCGAAGACATCGGCCTGGCAGATCCCCAGGCAATAGTTCAGGCGATGGCGGTGAAAGACGCCGTCCATTTCCTTGGAATGCCTGAGGCAAGTACAGCTCTCAGCCAGTTGACCGTATATCTGGCAACCGCACCGAAAAGTAATTCCATGGAAACAGCCTATAACGACGCAAAAAAGGATGCATTAGCAACCGGCCATCTCAAGGTACCGCTCCCGATCCGCAATGCCCCCACCCAACTGATGAAAGATCAGGACTACGGCAGAGGGTACAAATATTCTCATAATTACGACAATTCTTACAGTTACCAGAGCTACCTTCCGCAGCCCCTGACTGACAAAACATACTACACCCCTTCCCGCTTCGGTTTTGAAAAAGAGATACAAAAACGGCTTGACTGGTGGAAGAAATTAAAGGCACAGCAGAAAAAAAGTGAAGAAAGTGGCAATAGCTCTTAATTATTCAACAAATCATTCCCATACTCCGGGAATCTTCTCCCCGCACCCGGGACAGCATCCCTGTCTGAGCAACAGTTCTTCCACCCGAAAACCATACCTTTTTATTATCCGACGGCTACAGCCGGGACAGAAGGTATCTTCATCACCCGCCCCCGGTCTGTTGCCCGCATAAACATAGTCAAGACCTTTATCCAATCCTATCTGTCGAGCCCTTTTAAGGACAGCAGTCGAAGTTGGCGCTGCAGCTGTCATCTTAAAAGCAGGGTAAAATCCGGTCACATGCCAGGGAATTGAAGTGTCTATATCGGCTAAAAAAGCAGCGATAGAACCGAGTTCTTCTTCTGAGTCGTTTCGACCGGGGATGATCAGGGTCGTTGCCTCCAGCCAGACGCCAAGTTCCTTCAATCGTTTAACACTATCCAGAACCGGCTGCAGCCTTGCGCCGCATACATCTTTATAAAAAGAATCACTGAAGGCCTTTATATCAATGTTAACGGCAGAGATAAATGGTGCCAGGAGTTCAGCCACCTGACCGGTCATATATCCGTTTGAAACAAAAACATTTCTGATCCCCTTCTCTGCTGCCAGCACACAGCAGTCATAAGCATATTCGAGAAATATTGTCGGCTCAACATAAGTATAACTGATTGACGAACAACCGGCGGCAACAGCTGCAGCAACTACTTCTTCCGGTTTTTTCATCACTCCGGAGGAAGCGACATCTTCTCTGCGATCCACCTGGGAAATGGATGCGTTCTGACAATGGCTGCAGCTGAAATTACACCCAAGAGTTGATATGGAATAGGACAAAGTTCCGGGCAGTACATGAAAAAGTGGTTTTTTTTCTATCGGATCAACATGCTCAGCCACGAGTCTGCCGTATACGAGGCAGACCAGCTTACCATCTCTATTCTGATGAACTCCGCAGATCCCCCGCTGTCCATTCCTGAGCCTGCAGCGATGGGCACAGATCCCGCAGGTAACAGAGTCATTGCCGTTGCAGGTATGCAGATTTTCCAGTTGTCTGACCAGTTTCATTTTCCGTTCAGCTCCCACTTTTCGTTTACCAGCAGATAGCAGGGGGTAAATTTTTCCTTATAGCTCATCGCCGGAATATTCCGGATAAAATATCCCAGATAAAAATAACTGATATCCCACTTCTGACAAATCTCTATGAGTTTTATAATATTAAATGTCCCCAGACTACGTTTCGATTCATCCGGATCGAAATAAAAATAGACACCGTTCAACCAGTTTGTCCCCACATCGAGAATTGAAGTGCCCACAAGACGACCATCTACCCGGAACTGCATCTGAAGAGTGCTGATGATGTTGTTAAGGAAAAAATCACGGAAATACCCCCTCCCGCTGCTGTTCTCTTTTGGATAGCGAAGCTGCAGAAACTTGTCACAGAGATCAATATTCTCCCGATCAACGGAGAATGGCAACAGGGTTATGTCAACATCACAATTTTTTTTCACCGCCCTTTTCTGATTTCTGCTAAGATGCAATTCCTGGGGATGAACCCTGATGGGAATGCAGGCCGAGCAGTCACAACAGCGCATGGTATACAGGCAGTTGCCATTCCTTCTATATCCGGCCGCCAGAAAGAGTTCCATCGCCCGCTCGCTCAGAGGCGCAAATGTCGCCTGATGAAACGTAGCTATATGGGGCAGTCCGTAGGGACATCCGATATCGATATCGACAAAAAGATGTTCTATTCGTGACTGTAAAAGATTAAACTCAGCCCGGCACACCTCATCATAACTGATCTCCACACCTTTCATGATGAACCACTTTCTTCAACGACCCGGTCAAAAGCGGATCCCGGCCAATCAAACATCTTCATCACACCTCTCTCCCTGTATTGCGACCTGGTTCCAGAGCTCTTTTCCCTGAACCGCACATTTCCTCCTGCACGGAGACATCGCGCTGAAGAGAACACTCTCAGATTTGGTCCCGTCACATTTCAAAATAAACGGTTCCTTAAGACGAATATGATTAATATATTTTGTTTTTTCAATAAGATCCTGCTCTTTCAGCCAGTCCCAGTCGAGAAAATCATGCCGTTTCCCGGGTGCGGCATCACCGTTTTCAGTCAAAGTCAGATAAGGGATACCAAGGGAGGTGATATTTTGAAAGAAATGGGATCCCTGTGACGGATCTGCCCTGATCGTATGATTACGCACCTCGATAATCGCCGCTACACCAGAGATATTATTCCACTTTACAGGAATACCAAGCCAGGGATCTGAGGAGCCCCATCTCCCCGGTCCGATCAGAAGATAGGGACGGTCCTGGTTTTGCAATTGACGATTCATCTCACCGATCTCATAACTCATAACCTCTGTTTTTACAGGATCAAACGAATTCGGATCGACAAAAACAATATCTGCAATAGTGTTAAAGTTTCCGTGGCCAAGAGACTGACTTGTATAGCAGAATGCACTCTCAATTTCATCATCGCAGATCTGTACATCAACCTGTTCCCCGCCGGTAACCATTGGCCGAATCTGCAAAAAGTAAAAGACTGACTTTTCAATTTCCCTTTCCAGGTGAACAGCAAATTCAATTTCCACATCACATCCCATGCTCTCCCTGCCTACCTTCAACAGCTGCTGAAGTATCCCGGACAGCGGATATTTTGGATATTTCAGCAACTGAGCGAAAGTCATGATTTTCATCCCGGGCATATGGGCGTCTCTGATCCGGTGTTCATCGGCAACATAGGTTGAGGCCAACATTATAACGGGCAGTTCCTTTTCAGCCTTCTGAACAGTGCGAACAGCCAGATTTGACCCTCGCCGCTGCAGACATCCGCCCGTGCTCATATCCAGAGCATAAAACTGTCGCTGACTGTACTGCAGCATATTGTCTACCGAAGAAAACTGAACAAGTTTTTTAGGGTGGGAAGGAGAGAACCAGAGCGATTTCTCCCCGTCAACAACAGTCTTGCCGACTCCAAGAGCAATATGGGCAATACCCTCATCAGCCCTCATATCCATGACCGGATAA
>JAFDME010000182.1 GCA_019306075.1 Deltaproteobacteria bacterium
CAATCCGGGAGATAGTGTATATGACCTCGGCTGCGCCACAGGGACGACCGTACTCGAATTTTCACGACGCCTGGAGAAAAAGAGGCTAAAATTTGTGGGAGTAGACAATTCTACACCGATGCTGGATAAGGCCAGATTAAAAACAGAGCTTTATTCCAGGATGGGTTCCATTTCATTTCTTAATAAAGATATTACCGAAATTGACCATCGCAATACCGGTGCATTTATAGTCAATTATACCCTGCAGTTTATCAGACCTCTGCAACGTGAAAAGTTTATCCGTCGACTATACGACAACCTCCGGCCGGGCGGCATCCTTCTGCTCAGCGAAAAAATTATCAACCACGATCACCACTTAAACCGTGAATATATCGACATTTATCACCGATTCAAAAGAGCCAAAGGCTACTCTGAGCTTGAGATTGCAAAAAAAAGGGAAGCGCTTGAAAATATACTGATCCCTTTTTCCATTGATGAAAATAAAGAGCTTCTGAAAAACTGCTCCTTTCAATCGGTTGCAACCTACTTTCAATGGTTTAACTTTGCTTCCTTTATTGCTGTCAAACCCTCCTGATCACGTTTTCCCTGCCATGAAATATTTGTCAGCACTACCATCTTCGGCTCACTTTGATAAAATATCAAAGATTCATCTGGATCGCCAGAAATGGGTCAACCAGAACAAAAAGGGGTTTCTCCGCTACCGCACTCCGTTTCAGAACCTTTCCCGGTTTCAGGCAACGTATATTGACTGCAGTGGAGATATCGTCACAATAGGCAGCAAAGACGAAGTAAACACCGATGAACAGAGAAGAGTAAGAGATGGGCTGAAAAAATTCATGCCATGGCGCAAAGGCCCCTTTTCGATCTTCGGCATAGATGTGGACGCTGAGTGGAGAAGCGAACGAAAATGGCACCATATTATTCCCGAACTGCCGGATCTGAAAGGAAAGATAGTTGCTGACATTGGCTGCAATAACGGCTACTACATGTTCCGCATGTCAGCATTCGAGCCGAGGCTGGTCATTGGTCTGGAGCCATCGGTTCAGCACTACTACTGTTTCAAAGCACTCAACAGCATGGCCGGCCTGGACCAACTCGATATTGACCTGCTTGGCGTTGAACATATACACTATTTTGAGTCCTGCTTTGATGTGGTTTTTCTACTGGGTATTATCTACCATCGTCCTTCTCCCATTGGAACTCTACGGGATATTCACACCTCCCTCCAGCCGGGAGGCACATTGATTCTTGAATCGCAGGCTATCCCGGGCAGCGAACCGATCGCACTGTTTCCGGACAAAACATATGCCAAGGTACCGGGAACCTATTTCGTCCCTACAGGTCCCTGTCTCTGTAACTGGATGAAAAAAGCAGGATTTAAGAATGTTTCCTTTTTCTGCAGTCATCCCATGTCTGCTCAGGAGCAGCGACGAACGGCCTGGATGCAGTTTGAATCCTATGAAGATTTTATTGATAAAAACACCCCCGGTAAAACTGTGGAGGGATACCCGGCGCCCTGCCGTGTTTTCCTTAAAGGAGAAAAACAGTAAGCTGCCTGTTGCAGTAAAATACCACAAACAGGTGACTGAGTAATCTATTTAAAATCATATGGTTGCAGAGATCTCCGAACCACTTATGCAGCGATACTAAAAAGTTTTCCGACTTGTCGGCTTAGGGGTAACTGTGGTATACATTCGAAAAAGCAGTAATTCACAATCACTTTCCTCCACATAAGGAGTTATTTCATGGAAAGAACACATTGCACGTTATACAGCAGCGGCCTGAAAGGTGCCGAGGCAACATTTGGAGAAGAAGCTGAGAAATATGGTGTAAATGAGGTTGTCTACTCATTCGAAAGTCACAAACTGTGCAGAGAAAAGAATGTAGTTGTCCTTGACCAGGAAGAGCTGGAAAGAGGGGATATAAGCATGGAACTGGCCTCAAGAATGCTCAACAGAACCTATTATGAAACCGATAAAATCAGAAAGGTGCTGCAGACCATTTTTCATATGGTCAACAGCGGCCATCAGGTCTTTGTGGTCGGATCGATTCAGGAAGATGACTCCGTCAAGGGTGGGACCGGCTGGGCCGTGGAGCTGGCCAAAATGTTTAATCGTCCGCTTCACGTTTTTGATCAGCCGCAAAAAAAATGGTTCACCTGGAGAAACGAATGGCAGGAAGACTCCCCAAAGATTGAATATGACACCTTTGTCGGTTCAGGCACACGCTATCTAAATGATGCAGGACGTGATGCTATAGGGAAGCTCTTCTCTGATTCCTTTGACGGAGAATAGAAAAAATATACGGGAAGAGGCAGGCTCTCTGTCTGTCTCTTTCCCCCTCCCCTCCTCCTCCCTGTTTGTTCCCTCTTTTGCGGCCTCGCAAAAAATTGTTCACAAGAAATGGGCTGCCTCCGACTACCATAGCCATCAGGAAGTTCAATATACGAGATGTAGTGTTATTCTACAAGTATTCGACCATACATGTGGTATGTTGGCAGTCTGAGGGAAATCTGCGGCGAAGGAGACCGGACTTTTTACAGTGCCATCGTACTTTACGTATGATATCAAATAGGTTAGGATCATTTCTCAAAAAAATATAATACTTTAAATTAATCTCAAAGAACCCGGGTCACCCTGAAAATATTCCTTCAAAAAGAGAATATCCATGCAGGCAACACAAAAAGATAAAAGAATATCCATTCCAGCCGGTTACACAATAGTTTTGTTCATTTCTCTGCTGGCCGGACTGTTAACCTCAACTTCACTCCTCGGACAGACTGACAGCGAGGGTACAGACCCTGCGCAGGCAGTTGTCATAGAAACCTCTTTGACCACGGAAGAACAGCCTATAACGAGAGATGAACGTGAAAAGATCCTGGCAACCTACGAGCAGCATCGCCGGGAATACAGGGAAAAAAGAGAAGATATCACCGACGAGGTAGAACAGGAGCTGAAAAATCTTACAGGCAAAATCAAAGCCCTCAACTCGGATCTTAAAAAGGGTGCAGCTCACCTTGCTACTGTTTATCAAACGAAAAAGCAGGGCTCGCCTGCTGAAATATCAGACGACCTCCTGCGCCTGAGCGAAGACAAATCCAAATATGAGCGCCTGCTCTCGGCTCTGTCCATGCTCAACAGGGCAAGCAGTTTTATTCTGTCTCCGCTTGCCTTTGCCGCCGGCACTAACGGGGAAAGCGTGCTCTTCATTTTTCTCCCCCTCACTGCCCTGAACATTTTCCTCTATCTTTTTTTCCGGCAAAGAGCCACCTTCCTCAGAAATAAAAAATTACTCATTACACTCCTGGCAACAATCTTTCTCGCCTGTGCCACTTCACTCCTTGCGGCTCCCATGGATAAACGCCAGGAAGTTATATCAAAACTTCATTTTACGGCAGATACACTGGCATTGACCGCTAATCAAAAGGCTATAGCTATCCTGGAAAGCAGAAATGGACAACAGATTGATCTGCCGCCAAATCTAATATCCGGAGACGAGAAACTGACAATATATACAACCGTTGCCGCCAACAGTCCGGAGTACTATGTCACTCTTGCCGCACTGTACAGTGCTGAAAAAGATACTGAAAAAGCGGTTGAATCCCTCCGGAACATTGCGGAAAAAAACAATCTTGAAGAGGATCCCGGGGAAAAAATTATTACCAGTACCGTTTACTTTCTGGTGGAAAACGGCCATCCCGAGATTGCCGGCGATATGGTAATAAATTTTGCGGACTTGATAACTGACACAGTTGTGTTATCTGATCTTGCAGAATATCTACGAGTATATTCCATGCAGGACTCTTTTTCCTATACCATGAAACTCCTGGAGCAAAAAACAGAAACAACAGCAGGACTACTGGCCATAGCTGATTCCTACTACCAGGCCGGAGGGACAGAAAAATCACAGTCTATCCTTGAGCGTGCCTTCGATGCCGCCAAAGATACAAATGACATCCTGCTAATCGCCCATGCCTGTGTCAGACAGCAGGATGACATCATGCTGAAACAGCTTCCAGAAAGATGCATGGAACTGGCAGGGGACCCCAACCACGCAATCGCTCTTGCCAAATTATACCATGAACAGCAGCAATATCCTCTCGCTACAGCTGCTTTAAAAGTGGCCATCAGCAAATCGACCCAATTGGAGCAACTCAAACCGGTCGTTCAGGCTACTGTGGAATTGAAACTTGAATTTTTAATGGACAAGATAAGAGAAAAAGTCATCCTTCTCAGTCCAGGACTGCAGAATGGTTTTAAAGATGATCTGTTTCAGCAGGCATATGCGCAAGACCTGCAGTTTATTGACTTTCTACTTAGTCAGAAAATGCCGGCCAATGGTGTAAAACTTTTTGATGAACTGATAACCCGTATTAAAAAAGAGAAAATAAAGGATGATCAATATATCTCTTTTATGCTCCACGGTGCATTTGATGCTCTGGAGCGGGACATGAAGAAAAAGGCGGAGAGTATTGTTTTTAAACTGTCAATGTTAATCAAGCCGAGAACAAAATCTTTCTCCACCTCTGTCACCTTACCCGACGGTCTCCTCAACTCATTGCAGGGACTGCCAGACCCTGACAAAGTATCAATTCCACTCTTCAATGGCTTGATCAACGAAGACATTGGTCAACTCAGCAAAGCAGAAAGAGTCTATATGCAGGCGGTAATTTATTCACTGGATTCAGTTAACAGCAACCTGGCAGAGGAACCTCCCGAAACTCTGAATGAGTTTTTTCTGCTGGGCAGACTGTGGCAGAAGGAGAACCGGATAAATGATCTTGCCTCACTGGATCATATCTATTCGTTTCTTGAGAAACAGAGCCTGAAAAATCTCACGGAGAGGAGAGGAGAAAAACTGCTGACGGAGCCACTTGCCCGGATAGCAGAACTGAAAGAAAAACGGGATAAACAGCTTACTGCCATCAAGGCTTATGATGTGCATATAGCCGAGGAAAAAGTCGAGTACACCAGCCGACAGGCACTGATGGCAGAAAAAATGGAGACAACCCTTGCTGCCGAGAAAAAAACTGTTGCCGCATTAGCCAGAAAAGTAACGCTGAAAGCTGGATCTACTCTCCTAGTTCAACTTGTATTGCTGGGCCTGATAATCGGCTGCACCGTACTTGCCTGGCAATATAGTCAGCAATTAAAAGAGCATAGAACCTACGGTTTCTTTTCGAAATTCCTGGAATTAAACGGCTGGCTTCGGGTATTTTCAATCGTTGGTATTTTGTCAGGATTCAGCTTAATAATAGCCAGCCAGTTTTTACAGATATTCCAGAAAGTTCATGAGTTAAATCTTGCAGGAGGACCGGCTGAAGGTTCCGTTCGTACCAGCAATGGTGCAGTTAATTTATCGTCTGAAAGAAATAGTGATAAGAATGACCAGCAGGAGATGAGAAATGAAATCTGATTATCTGATCCTTGGAACATTTTTTCTAGCAATAATAAGCCTGTCCGGATGCAGTACCCATGTCCGCTACGGGAACGACACGGCATACCATCCTGAGCAATCAGTCCGCTACACATTTCAGTCCTCCATGGAAAAAACCTGGGATGCTGCAGTCAATGCGGTTCTGGAATCAGGCACCATAGCCAGTATGGATAAAGAAAACGGATTCATCGTTACAGACAGGATAGAGAGTGGCAGAGGAGGAATGAATTTACCGTCATATGCGCTCTCCAGCAGGATATATACATTCTCCTATCTTCTCAAACTTATTGATGAAAATAATGGTGAAACCAGAGTTGATATCGAAGTGTCACTTTTCCAGGAGTATGACAGGGAACTACCGGAAGAAAAAGCCAACACCATAGAGATAAAAAAAAATCTCGGCGAAAGACTGTATGAAAAAATCTGCACAGATCTCTTTCCGTCGGGAAATGGATACTGTTACAAAGACTCACCTGCGATCGGACCGATGGACAAATCATCAAAGAAACCGGCTCAATCCACAGGTAAACATTTCGACGCAAAATTACAGAGTGCGCAGCAGGAACTGACCCGTGCAGGCTATGACCCAGGCCCGGCAGATGGTCTGATGGGTAGAATGACCAGAGAAGCACTCAACAGTTTCCAAAAAGACAACGACCTTGCCATAACATGGTCTCTAAACGATGCAACATTTAAATTATTGACACAATCTCCACGTCCTGAAACATACAAACCACCTGCAAAAAAGGTAAAGGTCATCTCCGTAAAATCAGCTCCAGCAAAAACTCCTGAAAAAACCCGGGCGAATCAGATCCCTGAAAAAATAGCCCTACCACCATTTGAAAAAATTAATGCAGTCCCTGTAGCTGTTCCTCCCATCTCCGCGGTCAGCGTTAAACCAGCGTCCGGTTATATAACAACGGATGACACCGATCTCCTGCGTGACCAGGATCTGTTCGGCTCAGAAATTCTTGATACCATACCGGCTGATACGCCATTGGATGTCCTCTCAAAAAGCGGTGAGTATTACAAGGTAAACTACAAGGGAAAAGAGGGCTATATCTACCTTGAATTTGTCCGAAAAATACAATAGAAAATCTTCCGTTTCAGCCAGCAGCCAGAACTCACGGGCTGCCAACCCCTCAACAGACCGGACACATGTACGCACAATGTTTCCGAATCTTCGGGAAATACCCTCACCTACTCATCCTG
>JAFDME010000183.1 GCA_019306075.1 Deltaproteobacteria bacterium
CCAGGCCATATCCCGATTTCTTTGTAGTGTAAAAAGGGTCAAATATTCTCCCCCTGTCCTCTTCCTGTACACCTGTACCGGTATCTTCAACAGAGAGATGAACTATCTCATCCTCGACATATGCCTCAATGGTAATCTGTTTCAAACTCTGTTGTTCCACTGCCTGCATACTGTTACTTATGAGGTTGACCATAACCTGCTGCAGCAGGAGGTTATTTGCGCGAACCTCAACCTCCTCGGGATGGATATTGATAAATATCTGAACTCCGGATTTACGCAGACCGGGCCTGAGAATTTCAAGAGCGCCATCAATTACCCCATGCAGAGGCACAGCAGCAATCTGGCCGCTGGATTTGCGTGAGAAAAGTTTCAACTGGACACCAATCTGTGCCATTCTCTCGGTAAGTTCACCGATCTGTTCAAGATTCCACATGGTATCTTCAAGCCGCCCTTTTTCAAGGAACTGCTTACCATTGTCGGTATAACTTCTGATGGCGGCAAGCGGCTGATTCAGCTCATGATTTATACCTGCAGACATCTGTCCCAGTGCTGCAAGTTTAGCTGCATGGATAAGTTCATTGCGAGTTTTTTTAAGTTTAGTTTCGGCCAGTTCCCTTTCTACAATTTCCTTTCTCAGGAGACGGTTTGTTTTGGTGAGTTTTTCTGTGCGATCAAGAACTCTTGATTCCAGTTGTTCATTCGCACTTTCAAGACCCTTTCTTACCTTTTCCTCCATCCTGTTAAGATCTGCGAGGCGATAATGGCGCTGGCCAAGCATTAGAGCAAGGATATATCCAAGCAGAAGGCCGAATGCAGATAAACAGGTGATCAGGAAAACATGGTTTCTCAGAGGCGCAGTGTCGGAAAGAATATGTACCGTCCATCCTGCCTGGGGCATTGTTTGCGACTGCGTAAGCATCCTTACTGGATGTTTGCTGCCATCCATTATCATTTCAATGATCGGCGCATCTTCGTTGCTGCCTGGTGTGAGCCTGCCCAGTTGCATTAATGAATTAACAGGGTAGCGTTTACTTTCAACAATTCTACTGATAACATCGTCGGCAAGGGGTTTTAGAGTCTTATATCTCCATTCAGGTTTTGTGGTAATAAAAACTACACCATCAGGATCAGTGACAAGAAAACTGTTGTCTCTGTGAGCCCATTTTTGTTCTACAGAATCTATATTAATTTTGACGACCACTGCGCCGAGAATCTGTTCATCTTTTCTTACCGGATAGGCAAAATAGTAACCACGGAGTGAAGAGGTACTCCCCAAGGCAAAATATCTGCCAAGCTTACCTTTCATTGCCTGTTTGAAGTATGGCCTGTAGCTGAAATTGCGACCAATAAATGGGTGTTTTTCCTGCCAGTTGCTTGCGGCAATTGTAAGGCCGTCTTTGTTCATTAAATAGGTATCAAGGGCATCACTCACCTTATTAATTGTCTCAAGATACCTGTTAAGTTTTTCAATTCTCCTGCGTTCATGAGGACTCAACAGGGCACTGACGAGGTTTTTATCTATTGCAAGCAGCTCAGGAAGGCTCTCATATTTTTCAAGGACCCCTTCAAGGTAGCTGATATACAGGTTCAGGCCGATATTCCCTTCTTTGGCAAGATCACCAATACCGCTTTTATATGTCCATGCTGCAATAACATTGAGGAGATAAAGTGTGAGAATAGAGAAAAATACTCCACCGAGTATAATCTTTTTTCTGCTAAACAGATATCTCTTCATTAAATTTCTAACGCAGTTAACCCGACAAGTCGGAAATTTTTTAGTGACGCTGGATAAGTGCCTGAAAGTCTCTCTGCAATCGTATCTCCACCCCATCGGCAGCTACCTTTCTTTTTACCTCTGATATAGCGACCTCCCTCCTGTGGAAAATACCCGCTGCAAGGGCTGCTTCGACATCTGTCTTTGCAAAGACCTCAGCAAAATGGCGGGCATTTCCTGCCCCGCTTGATGCAATAACGGGGATGGATACCGTATCTTTCACCATTGTAATGAGTTCAAGATCAAATCCACTGTTGGTCCCATCCCGGTCAATACAGTTAAGCAGGATTTCACCGGCTCCGAGTTCCTCACAAACTGTAGTCAACTGAATGACATCAATATCTCTCTCTTCCCTTCCCCCTTTCACGGTACACTGGTACCAGCAATATTCTTCACCTTCAGGACCAAGAATGGTTGTTTTAATGGTCGAATGAAGTGTATCATCAGGGTCGTGAACATATACCCGGTGTGGATCAACGGATATGACAACAGCCTGTGCGCCATAAACATTTGATATCTGTTCAATGGAGCTTGTCCCGGTTTTTTTCCCGGAGGCAAGAAAGTTTTCTACGGTATAGACGGCATCACTTCCAATTGAAACTTTATCGGCACCGGAACGAAAATACTCAGAGGCCACGTCAAGAGCGGAATATGAAGTTCCGTCGGAATCGATAAATTCCTTGATCCCCCCACCTATGGTCAATGGCACAAATACATTTTCAGATGTCTTTTTTAATACCTGGAGCATTGGCTGATCCTGCATGGGAAAATCGCGAAAACCGGTAATATTGAGAAAGATAATTTCGTCTGCCCCCTCTTCGTAATAGCGCTTTGCAAGTTCAACCGGTTTTCCGAGATTCCGTACTTCTCCCTTTTCCTTCACATCGTATTGATCCCCTTTGGTGACTACAAGATCTCCTCTGCTGTTAGTTCGTACGTCAAGACAGGCGATGATACGTTTTGCTATCTTTGTTTCCTGTTCCTCTGGAATTGACCGGGTCCTTATTACTATGGAGTCAGGAACTGCAGGTGCAAGGTAATTCTTCAGGATCTTAAGTCCGGCTTCACCGCTTTTTTCCGGGTGAAATTGAAAAGCCGCGATGTTTCCCTTTTTTATGGCAGAAACAAATCTGAGTCCATAATCGGTTGTGGAAAGAATCCATTTCTCGGTTAAAGGGTCACAGCACGCATAGTATGAATGAACAAAATAGAGTTTCTCATTGTGGTAATTATTCATCAGACTGGTTTCCTGACTGAGCTGTATGTTGTTCCAGCCTATCTGAGGAACCGACAAATCTCCTTCAGGAAACCTCTTAACTTGTCCAGGTATGATACCAAGGCCATTGATCCCAGGTGATTCATCACTCCCTTGGTAGAGGGCCTGAAGTGCGACACAGATGCCGAGAAAGGGTTTATCTTCGCGGATTCGTTTTATAAGAGGCTCTATGTACCCTTTAGCGGCAAGGCGGGTCATTACCAGGCCAAAACTGCCGACACCAGGGAAAATTAATTTTTCCGCTGTGAAAATATCTTCAGGCTCAGAAACGTCTTTTACCTCAATGCCAAGTTTTTTAATCGCATTTCGAACACTGCGAATATTACCAGCACCATAATCCAACAGAGTAACCATGTGAGAAATCCTTTTTTACGACAGCTTTTTCGGAGTAAGGGTACAGTCAATGTTTATCATGAAAACGAGATTTTGGGGGAAAGAGATTATGAGAGAAGAGATGCTGCTTAATGAAAAAAGCCGGATGAACTGCAGACGATACATTTGGGCCTACAGTTCTATATAATAACGGCCATCAGCACATTGCCTGCAGAGAGTTTCTCCTTTAACCAGCAGATCTCGCTTATCCTGCACCCAGTCCAGGCACCGCTCACATTGAACACGTTTCAACGGTCTGCCGGGCATATCTTCTTCTGCAATAGTTGCCTGGACATTCTGTACACGGAAAAGTTCATCCTCCTCCATAACTTTATATGCCTCAAGTTGACGTTTGTATTTGTCAGTAATTTCAGCACAATATTTGTTGGAATGTTCCCTTGCCTCTTCAAGGGCAGTGATTCTCACCGCTTTTCCTGATTCCAGATTGACGAAGGTGGCAGCCATAACTCCATAATCAAGCCATCTCATGGATCTCTTTCCCAGACTGCATCCGGTGACTGATTGAATGGCATCGGTCGCACAGCGGTCTATTTCGACAATTACATAAAGTTTTTTCCTGTCTTTTCCTCTCGGTTCATCAATACCTATAAGCGATAAGCCCAGCAGTGACATCCTCACCCCAATGACCTGTCCGGCACATATATGCCCGTGTACCCGGGTTGATTCTTGTAAAAGCTTTTCAAAAGATTCCATAAAAGGACCTATACAGTTGAATTAGAAGAACATGTACCATGCGGCCAATCTTGCATGAACAGTTTTAAAAGATATTCATAAATTTACGGGAGTCTACGCCTGGCGATTTTTTAAAACAGTTTTTATGCAAAACCATAAAACAGAAAGGGCCGTTCCTGTAGAGGAACGGCCCTTTGAAAGATACAAACTATCACTATGTCCGAGGTTATACCGTCTCGTCTGCAATGGAGAATAATGCCTTCGTTTCACTTACAAATCTGGAGAAATTTTTCCCCCGAGCCGTAAGTTAAACGAAGAAATAGCCAGTCTGCAATCTCTTGCTTTCCTGGCGGCAGTCGCGGTATGTATAATTCATGATCTAACAGAAACTAATTGATAGTTTCAGACAATTTGCTGCCGGCTTTGAATTTGGCAACATTCTTTGCCGGAATCTTAATGGCAGCACCAGTCTGTGGGTTTCGACCCTGACGAGCTTCACGTTTTGAAACTGAAAAAGTTCCAAACCCAACCAGAGTAACCTTGTCTCCCTTCTTTAAAGTCTCGGCAATGGCTGCGAGGGTACCATTTAGCGCCTTCTCTGCAGATGCTTTACTGATATCTGCAGCACTTGCGATGCTCTCAATAAGTTCCTTTTTGTTCATGAATTCCTCCCTGCTTTATCTTTCTTTAAAATGACAGAACAACGACTGTTGCTCTTTCCCAATGAAGCAATCTCAATCTGATCTCTCTTTGAGAGTAAAAAACAACTTCATCTGTTTTCTAACTTCAAAGACATTAAATAACTTTGTAGACCTTTATGCACAAGGTTTTACGCTCTAACTCTGGCACCATAATTGAATCACAAAACAGAATCAAGTAATAATTTGTTCCTTCCTGAATTCAATTAATTCAACAACAGTTTTACACCCTCTGTTTCTAATAATGAGACCTTCTTCTGCAAATTTTTCATTGATAAAGTAAGATGTTACTCTACTTTGAGTAAAATGGTCTGAGATTTTCTGAACATCAGACCTCCGAACTTCAATTACCGCGTACTCTCTCTCCGGCCTCACTCTGCAGCCCGAAAAACCGAGTTCCTGCAGAAACGATTCTGCACGACTGATACGACAAAGTAACTTTCGAGTGATATTCATGGTGGAGGGCACTCTTGTAGCAAGACATGAATTGGAAGGCAAATCATGATTGGAAAGATCTGTAATCCTGGCAAGGTATCGAATTTCATTTTTATTTAAACCGACATCTGACAGTGGGGTTGCAACGTTGAGTTCTCGAATAGCAGGAAGTCCAGGTCGTGACTCTTCCAGATCATCACTGTTAGTGCCGTCGAGAAGGACCGTAAAGTCTTCTTTTTTTACAGAGGATTTTAGCTGAGTATAGATTATTTTTTTGCATAAATAGCACCGGTTTTTATCGTTTTGTACAAAACCCTCGTCATCAAGCTGGTTTAAATTAATCTCTCTATGTTCAACTACTCCACGGAAATGTTCATTGAAGACTGTGCGCCATCCGGTCGCCGAGCAGGGTGAAGAAAGTGGAGAAACAGCAGTGAGAGCGATAACCTTCCCAGGGTCTGTTAAAGCAGTTTTTGCAGCATGGAGCAGCAGGGTTGAATCCACGCCGCCCGAATATGCAACTGCCACCTTATCATAGCGGGATAAGGCTCTGAGGAGGATTTTGTATTTTTCCAGGGATTGCCTGTGCATTCTATGTACCATCGGGCAATAACTCTGCAGGTCTGTTGAGAAGAAAGTCGCCGGATATAATCTGTTGCTTCAAAATTTCTGCAATTTCCCTTGCTTTGACTACACTGGACAGAGGAGCTGTCTGAACTTTTTTACCATTTACCGTTATCTCGCCGGATTTCAGCTGGCTGTAACTCACCTCACCGTAACTGCGGGCTATGCCATTAGTGTAATCGTGGCCGTAATCAATTACCTGGGTCACAAGGTCGTCATCTGAGACTCCGGTAAACGCAGCCATTTCAGCATTTAGAATCGGGATTGGTATGCCAAGGCCGACTGCCAGGGAATTACCATATCCCTGGATTGATACGCCGCGCAGCCATTCTGCAGACATTTGTTTTAAATCACCCTGAACCATAAGAGTTCCTGCAGGCTGTTTTGGTGCACCGCCAGGGGTTCGCGGTACTCCCGGGTTATGCTGGGTGCCTCTCCAGGTGACGTACCCGTGTCCGCCTCCTAAGAAAATTCTGGTTCCAACACCGATAGTTTTATAAAGCGGATCATTGAGCAGGGGGCTTAACTCACCTGCGCTGCAGAAATTGGCGTTCCTGCACTTGCCTTTCAACATCCCCATATAAGTGTACACAGTTTTATCCGACAGATTAACGGCACAATTATAATTTTGATAGCCGTTTCTTGGATTACAGAGAAGTGCATAGGAGAGATCGTCAAGACCAACCTCTTTTTTCATTTTTTTTGCCGCATAACAGTCAGTTCCATATGCCTTTGCCTCAAGAAGAACCTTTTCTCCTCTTAGAAGA
>JAFDME010000184.1 GCA_019306075.1 Deltaproteobacteria bacterium
CATCGACTCCCAGCTCACCGTCACACCGGTGCCAACCCAAGCAGAATTGCGCAAGTTGCGGGAGTTCGATCCCCAAGGGTTTTGGTCCGCCGATTGATGATTCGGCAACCAAAATTCCGCCGATCGACCTGGAGGAACTGCCGATCCGCGTCGATATGATCGGTCCGGGGGAATCCTATTGGCAGAAGGTTATAAACGCCCCCGATCAATTTCTGCAAGTTCTGGATATAGCCTGGTCCATGAGCAGTCATTCCCCCGCCCCTGCCGGGAGGATCTGTCCCTCAGATTCCAGGCAGGGATGAGGGAGTGTGAATTCTGTTTGAAAAAATGAAAGAACCGGTATATGTATTACCAGAAGGCTTTATATAAATAACAAGGGGGCCAGCAGACACACAGAGGCCGGTGTATTCCCTTATCATTGACACCACTTCAGCGACAGGTGACCATGGACGTGAAACGACTGATGTCTGACAAGGTGATGACTGCGGAATCCGCCATTTCCCGGATAAAAACCGGAGACAGAATTTTTATAGGAACCGGATGCGGTGAGCCGCAGTACCTCATCCATAGCCTGGTCAACGATAAAGATCTCCAGGATATTCTCATCTACCAGATGCTTTCCTATACCCTGTCCCTATACGTTGACGACCCCTCCTTTTTCAACCGGTTTTCGCTGAAACTCTTTTTCATCAGCAGGGAAATGCGCAAGGCCGCTTTTGAGGGGAAGATCGACTATATCCCCTCCTATCTCTCCCAAATCCCAAGGCTTTTTCACAGGAAAATAATCGGTATCGACGTTGCCCTGATCCAGGTCAGTCCACCGGACAGGCACGGCTACTGCAGTCTCGGCGTCTCGGTGGACATAACCCGGGCAGGCATGGCCAACGCGACCCTGGTGATCGCCCAGGTGAACGCTAACATGCCGAAAACCCGGGGAGACAGCAACGTTCACATCAATGAAATCGACTGTTTTGTCTTCCACGACGAGCCCATCCTCGAGTATCATCCTGTGGCTCCCACGGACAACGACATAGCCAGACGGATAGGTCTCTACGTATCTCAGATCATCGATGACAACGCAACCATCCAGGTCGGCTTCGGCACGCTTCCCAACGTCATCCTGACACATCTTGCCGGCAAGAAGAATCTCGGTGTCCATACCCAGGTGATTACGGATGCTTTTCTGCCCCTGTTCAAAAACGGGGCGATTACCGGCAAGAAGAAGAACTTTATCCCCGGCCGCGTGGTCGCTTCTCTGTGCATGGGGACGCGGGAACTCTACGACTACGTCGATGACAACCCCCTGATTTATCTCAGATCATCCGAATACGTCAACGACCCCACCGTCATTGCCCAGAACAGGAATTTGATCTCCATCAGTTCCGCTCTCGAGGTGGATCTGACCGGGCAGGTCTGTTCGGATTCGGTGGGGTACCGGTTCTACAGCGGCATTGGTGACCAGGTCGATTTCCTGCGGGGAAGCGCCATGTCGGAAGGCGGATTTTCCATCATCGCCCTTCCCTCCACAGCTCAGAATGGACAGGTATCGAGAATTGTGACTCATCTGAGCGAAGGCGCCGGAGTTGCCACAACCCGGGGGGACGTCAACTTCGTGATTACCGAGTACGGGATCGCTGAACTCCAGGGAAAAAGCATCTACCAGAGGGTCATGGAGCTTGCCCAGATAGCCCATCCCAAATTCAGGGCGCAGATTATCCAGCAGACAAAGAGCCGTCACTATATTTTCGCGGATCAGATACCTCCTCTGGAGGACGATCTGCTGTTCCTGGAAGACTACAAGACTAGTGTCTCCCTAAAGGACGGACGGCCCATGGCGGTAAGGCCACTCCTTCCCTCCGACGAACTCAGATCCAGGAATTTCTATTATTCACTAAAGGAGGAAACCATTTTTTACCGGTTTTTCTATCCGAAAAAAATCTTTGACCGCAAGGTGATTCAAGACCAATGGTCAAGTATGGATTACCGGAAACGGATAACCCTGATAGGACTCGTCATGCACGGGGGCACCCAGGAAATTATTGCCGTGGCCTCCTACACCTGTGACGAGGAGGATGATGATGATTATGCCGAGACGGCGTTTATCGTGAGCGAACGGTTCCAGGGAATGGGCATCGCCTCCCTGATGCTGATACAGCTGGAGACCATAGCAAGGGTGAACGGCTTCACGGGGTTCAAGGCAGTTGTTCTCAGGGACAATAGGGCGATGCTCCATGTTTTCAAGAAGCAATATCCCCTCCTGTCTAAAACCGCGGATATGGGCTCAGAGATCTACCTCCGGATGCCGTTTCCTCATTCCTGACAGCCTAACAGGCTAACGCAGACAAGCTGCTAGTAAGTACCTTAGAGGTATCTACCTAGTTTTATGGTTAAATACCCTTCTTCATTTTCTCGGAGTCTTCGCTTACCTGTTTTTTATTACAGCTTTTCAGGAGTAAGGCACTGATAACCTGGGTTGCGGGCAAAGCCCGCTTTAGATGAGAAAGACTTAAATCACATATTACGGATACGACAATGTTTAAGATGATAAAAAAGATACTGGGAACTCCTGCAGAAACCGGGAATAAAAACGGAACTGATATCCGGGAAGCACACATCGCCTTATGCGTGCTTCTGCTGGAGACAGCTCATGCAGATGGTGAATGTTCCGAGAATGAAAAGGAACATATCATCTCAACGATGACTGCAAAATACAACGTTCAGCAGGAGGAGATAGATAAACTCATCACCAGTGCCGACGAAAAAAGGCGGGAGTCAGTTGATCTGTTCAGTTTCACACGCTATATGAACAACAACTTCTCCCATGATGAACGGCTTGCTGTCATGGATGCCGTATGGCGCATCATCCATATCGACGACCGCCTGGAAGCACACGAGGACCACCTCGCCCACAAACTGGCCAACCTGCTGCGCCTGACCCATAAAGAACTGATTGACAGCAAGCTGAGGGCCCGCCAACAGCTCGCTAACGAACAATAAGCGGAGTGATCAGTTTTTCCCCTGACAGTACCTTGCCGATAGTGTTCTCGACTGCATCCTGGCCGACAATCCCGACAATACTGTCAACTACCTCACCCTCTTTAAAAAACATCAGGCAAGGTACGGATCTGACACCAAACCGGCTCGGCAGATCCTGATTATCATCGATATTACATTTGGCTATGACAATCTGATCACCATATTTCCCCGCCAATTCCTCCAACATTGGGGCAATAGCCTTACAGGGACCGCACCAGGGAGCCCAGAAGTCCACGAGAACCGGCTTTTCACTGGCTGCGACTATCCCGTCAAAACTATCATCACCAATATCTATTATCTGCTGTGACATTATTTACTCCTCCTCTAAAATTTATCCTTTTGATTTTCTCTTTTTTGGACAATCCTTCCGTACGACAGTAATCCAAAAAAGATGCCAGAAAATTAAAAAACTGAAAAACCGTTTCTGCCGGTATATCAACACTCTTAAATACAAAATGTTTCCTGGTTACCACCCAACCTTAGCTGCAGTCAGGCGCCCTTTTTCTGATTTTATATGAAAATCATTTAATATTCGGGAGGAAACTATCAAGTAACGTTACCATCACCACTCTCTCAGCACCATCTTTTCACCATCGTATCCCATGATATATACAGGTTTACCACCGATTAACCTGAAAAATGAAAGTAACGTTACCGCCACCCCCTTTGATGAGGCTGTGGTGTTAAAAAACAACTGAACAGCTCAATGGTTTTGCGGAGAGACGCAACAATTCAGCATTTTGGCACATTTCTTGTTATGCTGCATGTGCTTCATTAAATCCAACAGACAGGATGAAAAGAGAATACACCTCAAAATCTGGAGAAAAAAATGGGTAAATGCATTAACCACCCTGACCGGGAAACTCCTTATATCTGCTTGAAACATAATATCTACCTCTGTGAAGAGTGCCTGAAATGTCAGGATGTCGACCTCTACTGTAAATTCAGACCATCCTGTCCCATATATTTTATAGCTGAAAAGGGTTTTGATGCCCCCAAAGAGAAACAGGCCCCGCAGGAAGAGTACCTCATTACCTTTGAACCGGAAGGAAAAGAGATTTCCGTCACCAGAGGGACCAACCTGATGGAAGCGGCTCACAAAGCTGATGTTTATATCAACGCCTCCTGCAATGGCAAGGGAGCCTGCGGGAAATGTAAATTGATCATCGAATCCGGGGAAGTGGAATCTCTTCCCACCTCTCTCTTAAGTGAAAATGAGAAAGAAAAGGGATATGTGCTCGCCTGCCAGTCTTCTGTAAAGGAAAATATTGTCGCAAGAATTCCGGAAGAAACCATTGAAAAGAAGTTAAAATCAGCCGGGATGGGAGATGCGGCCACAAAAAAACTGGCAGGTCTTGTGGACACCATTGAACCGATTGTGGGGAAAATCCCTCTGCAGCTTAATAAACCGACCATGGACGATACAGTGAGTGATCTCGACAGGCTGAAAAGATCTCTAAAGGAGAGCGGCTGCAATATCTCGACAATGAGTACAAATATCCGAGTAATGCGTCAGCTCACTGAATCCGTCCGTGATGACCACTGGAAAGTAATGACATCGGTATTATGGAAAAAATGCTCATCCGAAATAGTGAATGTCACCCCGTTCCATGCTGCAAAACCCTCCCTTGGAATGGCCATTGATCTGGGAACAACGTCGATAGTCGTCTATATCGTAAATATGGAGGATGGGAAAATCCTCAGCGCAGCCTCAGGTCATAACGGCCAGGCAAGTTGTGGTGACGACGTTATTAATCGCATCGTCTGTTCAGAAAAGGATGGCGTAAAAAAACTGAAACGGCTGGCCGTGGCAACCATTAACAACCTGTCACAGAGGGCCCTTGAGTCCATCGATGCTGATTATCACCAGGTAGAGAACCTGGTTATCTCAGGTAACACCACAATGACACATCTCCTCCTTGGAATCGAGGCAAAATATATAAGACGGGAGCCATACATTCCAACAGTATCAGAATTTCCGATCATCAAAGCTGGCGAAATAGGGCTGAAAGCTGCCTACTATGGTGGCGTGTTCGTCATGCCGGGACCGGCAAGTTATGTAGGTGGAGATATAGTCTCCGGTGTTCTCTATACGGGCTTCCATAAACTGGATCAGACGACCCTCTTTATTGACATAGGCACAAATGGCGAGATAGTGCTCGGCAACAATGAATTTCTCATAACAGCGGCCTGTTCAGCAGGACCTGCTTTTGAGGGAGGAGGAATAAGGTGCGGAATGCGGGCAGAGGAAGGTGCCATTGAAAAAATCACTCTTGACCCTGACACCTTTGAACCACATTACGAAACAGTGGAGGAGTACAAAGCCAGAGGTATCTGCGGATCAGGAATGATCGACCTGCTCTCGGAAATGCTTCTCAAAGGAGTGATAAGTCAGGACGGCAAATTTGCAATTGAAACCGACCACCCGAGACTGACAATTTTTAACGAGGAACCGGCATTTATTCTCGCCGCAACAGAAGATACCGACACAGAAGAAGATATTGTCTTCACTCAATCTGACATCAGAAGCCTGATACTCAGTAAAGCTGCGGTTTATGCAGGATTCACCATTCTTCTTGAGCAGGTCGGCATGGATTTTTCATCCATCAGCCAGATGATAATTACCGGCGGATTCGGCCAGTATCTCAACATTGAGAAAGCAATAACCATTGGCATGCTACCTGATATTGAGCGGGAAAAATTTAATTATATGGGTAACAGTTCTGTCGCCGGCGCCTATATGGCACTGCTCTCCAAAGAATACAGGCAGGAAGCTGTTACCATCTCAAACACCATGACTTATCTTGATTTCTCAAGCAACAACGCATTCATGGACGCGTTTGTCCGGGCACAGTTTCTACCCCACACGGACGAAGATCTCTTTCCAAGCGTACATGCAGACAATAAACTCCGCTAACACCCCACAAGGGGCCATAGGTACCATGGTGCTCTACATGGGCACATAATTTCAAAATACACTCCTCAGTTTCTCGGAGTCGGAGTTTATGCCCTGGTTTTTAAGGGTGCTTACCTGTTATTTATTACAGTATTTTTGGGGTAGGGTACTAAACTTTTACAAAAAAACACGGTGAAAATATCATGCTGAAAACACTTTCATTTATACAGAAAAACCTGGTATGGGCCATCCCGATCTCCATGCTTTGCGGCCTCATTTTTGGTTATCTGTTCAATACAGCTTCCCTGAAACAGTTCATTATCCCGGTGACCTTTATTATGGTCTATCCGATGATGGTTACACTGGATGTGAAAACGATCTTTAAAGGGAAGGACCTCAAACTTCAGTTCACCACCCAGTTCATTAATTTTGTCATTGTTCCCATTATAGTTTATTTCATTGGTAAATTTTTACTGTCAGGAGAGGATCCAAAGTTCGGGCTGTGGGCCGTCGGACTCTTTCTCATCGGAGTTCTGCCCACCTCGGGGATGACTATTTCCTGGACCGGCTTTGCAAAAGGGAACAAAGAGGCCGCTATCAAGATGGTTGTTTTCGGCCTGATCATAGGATCACTGGCCGCACCCATCTATACCAAAATCTTTATGGGAGCAACCATAGAGGTCAATATGCTCCATATG
>JAFDME010000185.1 GCA_019306075.1 Deltaproteobacteria bacterium
AAGCCATATCAGTATGCCGAGGGGGATGAGAAAATGAAACCCGGAAATAAAAGTTTTCAGGAAAACAGGGGTTTCCTCCTTTGTGAGGCCCCTGATATTTTCCTTAACAGCTTCAAGATGGACAATTGAAAAGATCGCGGTATAGGATAAAACAGCAGGGATAAAGGCCGCTTTCACAATTTCGATATAGGGCACACCAATGATTTCAGCCATTATAAATGCTGCCGCCCCCATGATGGGAGGCATGAGCTGCCCATTGGTTGAAGCCGCCACCTCAACAGCACCTGCAGTAACTGAAGAAAAACCCACTTTTTTCATCAGGGGTATGGTCATGGCTCCCGTTGTAACTGTATTTGCAATGGATGATCCAGAAATGGAGCCCATGGCGCAGGAGGCGACAACAGCCGCCTTTGCAGGACCTCCCCGATATTTTCCCATCACCGCAAAGGAAAGATTGATAAGGTATGCTCCTGCCCCGATTTTATCCAGAAAGGCACCAAAAAGAACAAAGAGAAACACAAAGGTTGCAGATACCCTCAGGGGTACTCCCCAGAGTCCTTCTCCGGACATGAAGATATGGTCTACAATTCGTTTGACCCTGAACCCGCGATGGGCCAGTTCTCCCGGCAGATAGGGACCCAAATAGGCATACAGTAAAAAAACAATGCAGATAAGAGGCAGGATCGGTGAGATGCTTCTCCGCGTGGCTTCTAAGACCAGGACTATCAAGCCCAGTCCTACGAGAATATCATAGGATTCGGCATCCCCAACCGAAGTGACCACATGGTTGTAGTTTGCAAAAAGATAGAATGCACATCCTGCTGCCAAAACTCCAAGGATTATATCGGCAAGCGGTATTCTGTTCTTAGGTGATTTTTTTCCTGCAGGAAAATAGGCAAAACATAAAATCATGGCAAAGGTGAGGTGGATGGAAAGTTGTTTTGAACCTGGCAGTTCTCCGGCAAATCCTGTATAGATTTGAAAAAGAGACATTGCAATGGCAACTGCAAAAATGAACAGACCCATCTTTCCTGAGAGCCTTCTGGAACCGGATTCCGATTCTTCCATGATTATTTGACCTGCCTCACTACTGTCTCGAGTCACTTCCTTTTCCACTTAAATATCTCCCCATATCGTAATTGTTCAGGTAGCAACAAAATGATTGCATTATCTGGCCTGAACAGTTACCCCATATCAAAAAAAATACCAGATATGAACAGCTGTCATACCTGGTACTTTTATGGTTTAACAAATGCGCTTATACATATGAAGTTTGAGTTTTTTA
The DNA here is from genome assembly GCA_019306075.1 of Deltaproteobacteria bacterium. Taxonomy (GTDB): domain Bacteria; phylum Desulfobacterota; class Desulfobulbia; order Desulfobulbales; family Desulfocapsaceae; genus Desulfomarina. Next base: position 1,286 of record JAFDME010000185.1, read on the forward strand.
TTTAATGATGCCCTTCTCCTTAAAGAATTTTTCAGCACCCGGATGAAGGGGTATGGACATTCCCACAAGGCCGTTTTTCATTTCAATATCCTTAAACTTTGCATGTGCTTTTTTAAGCTGGTCAAGATCTGAATAAATAGCATTAATTATAGCATAGACAATATCTCCTTCAAGCTCTGAACTTGCTGCCAGCATAGCCATAACAGAGACGGTGGGAATATCATTTTCATTGTTTTTATAAGTTTTTCCCGGAACAATCTGTTTGGCATAAAAGGGATATTTTTTTATCAGTTTGTCAACATTAGGTCCTTCAATAGGTACGATATCCATGGGAACCATCAAGGCAGTATCCATAATAACTGCAGCTCCCAGGGCAACTGTAAAAAATGCAGCATCAAGCCTTCCATCTTTAAGATAATCTGCGGCCTGAGAAGCAGTTAATTGTTCGGCCTTGCCAAGATCGTCAACTGTCAATCCCCAAGCTTCAAGAATCTGGGTTGTGTTTTCCATGGTACCGGAGCCCACAGGACCGATTGCAACTTTTTTACCTTTGAGATCTGCAATGGATTTAATGTTGGAATCTTTTCTTGCAATAACCTGTACGTGTTCGGGAAAAAGCGTACAAACGCCCAAAAGTTCTTTAATGGGCTTTTTGAACATCCCTTTTTTTCCGTTGTAGGCATAGGATGCAATGTCATTTTGCAGGATTGCAAAATCGGTGTCTCCTGCACCAATGAGTTTTGCATTTGCAACTGAGGCACCTGAAGATTCAGCAGTCACTTTAATGCCTTCATCTTTAAGATGTTTCCAGGCAATTCTCGAGATGGCACCCGCCATGGGGAAATATGCTCCTGTGACCCATCCGGCAGCGATAGAGACATAGCGTCTTTTGGCAGCTTGCAGAGGTCCTACCGTAAACGTCAGGGCAAAAACAGCCACAATGATTGCAGTGATGATTACATTTTTCTTTTTCATAAGCATAATTCCTCCAGATAAAATGAGAACAGTTGTGACAAACAAAGTATTCTCGTGGTGTTATCAGGTAGTACTGTTTCTTATAGTTACGAGAATTACCCCTTTGCCCCATTACAAAATTGCAATATAACTTCCCCTTATATATAGTATTGCTCAATTCGAATTGTCAACAGCAAAACATACACCAAACTTCCCCGCCATTGCCACTTCAGCTCTCATAATTGCTGCCCTCATTTATTCCTGCTTTTTTTCCTAAAGAACGCCTTTAAAGCTGTCGAAAAGATAAAAGAGAGGAAAGTTGTCACTTCAGCTGCAGTGAAAACCTATCCATAACCGACAATTCACCATAAAAAGGAGGATAAGCAAAAAGGAACCCCGACACCCCAAGGTGTTGTATAAGCGGGCAAGGACGCCCAATTTTCATTTTCAAGGAGGATTACAATGGCTTTAACACTTAACACAAACATTGCTTCACTTAACGCTCAGCGCAACCTCGGAAAAACCCAGATCGCACTTGACCGTGCAATGGAACGCCTTTCTTCAGGACTCCGGATCAACAGTGCCAAAGATGATGCCGCAGGTCTTGGCATATCAAACCGTATGACCACGCAGATTCGCGGATTGAATCAGGCTGCTCGTAATGCCAATGACGGTATCTCGTTATCGCAGACGGCGGAAGGCGCACTGCAGGAAAGCACCAATATTCTGCAGCGAATACGTGAACTCGCAGTTCAATCAGCCAATGATACCAACAGCGCAGGTGACCGTGCATCTTTACAGGCTGAAGTTGACCAACTGCTGGAGGAAATGGACCGCATTGCAACATCAACCCAGTTTAACGGCAGGACCCTGCTTGACGGGTCAATGACAGGTGCAACTTTTCAGGTTGGAGCAAATCAGGGGCAGGTAATAACTTTTGATATCGGCAACGCAACCACATCTGCTCTTGGCGTTGACAGCATCGATATCAGTACCCAGACCGGTGCCGGGTCAGCGATTAGTGATGTAGATGGTGCAATTGATAGTGTGGATAGAATACGTGGCGGTCTTGGTGCTATCCAGAACCGTTTTGAATACACCATCGCCAATCTGAACAGTGTAATAGAGAACCTGTCGGCTGCCCGTTCGAGAATTCTGGATGCGGATATCGCCAAAGAAACATCCGAGATGACCCGAGCCAGCATTCTGCAGCAGGCAGGAGTTTCAATCCTCGCTCAGGCTAACCAGACGCCGTTACTGGCTGTATCTCTTTTGGGCTAGTAATCTCTTTTCAAGACAATTTTACCCCGGAAGCCACGAATCGGCTTCCGGACGCATTGTTTCAGTAAACCGCGTGGATAGCACCGGAGGCAGACCATGAATATTGATGGAATGATCAGCAGCGGAAACAGTATACCGCGATTTTCAGACAGCTCAGTAAAAGTAGACTCTGCACGCAAAATAAAAGATGATTCGGATGACAACCCACAGGTAGAGAAAAATCCTGTACCACCTGAAGAACTGTTAAAGCAAATAAAAACACTGACTGAAGACGGGCTTTACAGTGTCCGTTTTGAAAAAGATGACCCGGCCAGCCGGCTGATAGTCAAGATAGTTGATAAGCAGACCAGCGAAGTAATTCGTCAACTCCCCGCCGAGGAACTGCTGAACGTTCTTGCAGCTCTTGATAAATTCCGCGGCAATATTGTAAATACCAGTAGTTAACTTTGAAAAGCTCGTAAGAAAGTCGCCCGCAGCCATGGATGGCTAAGTTAAAAAGTTCGATTTACGAGCCGTAGTATTTTCAGCAATGAGAGGAAACAATGACCATTACATTTAGTGGAATGGCAACAGGATTGGATTCCAGTGCTATCGTCTCTGAGCTTATGTCGCTCGAGCGGCGACCACTCGTCCGCCTGGAAGCAGACAAGACACTACTGAAAGACCGGCTTGACAGCTATAGCCAGTTTAACTCAAAATTGACGGACCTCCTTGCAGTTGTTGACAAACTCGATTCCAGCGGTGATTTCCGGCCAAACAGTATCAACGTAACCGAGCCAGACCTTTTTAGTGCATCAGGGGTCCCCGATGGCAGATCCGGCAGCAGCTATCAGATTGAAGTCCTCAATCTTGCCCAGGTGCAGAAAAATGTCACCTCTGGCTTTAGTGACAGGAGTGCCGATCAGTTTGGCAGCGGATCATTGTCAGTCACCGTTGACGGAACCGCATATAATATCACCATTAATTCAGGAAGCGGTTCTCTTGAAGGTATCATGACTGCAGTCAATGAGAGCAATATTGGTGTCACTGCGTCCATTATTAACGATGGTACAGCGACTCCCTATCGTCTCGTTTTAACAGGAAGTGATGCTGCAGCACCCTTCAATGTCGATGCAACCGCTCTTTCAAATGGTACTCTTCTCACCTCAGGATCAGCCACAATTCCGATCAACCAGATGGCGACTATGGCTCATATCCGGGTCGATAATATCGATATCTACAGCGCCAACAACAGCATCACCGATGCTCTCCCGGGAATAACCCTTGATCTTCTCAAGGCTGAACCGGGAACCACTGCTGCTGTGAATATAAATCTGGACAAAACCGCTGTCAGAGAACAGATCAATTCCTTTGTCACCAGTTATAATGACGCCGTCGCCTTTGTAACCGGACAATCAGTAATTAACGGATCCGGTGGAGGAATTCTCTCAGGAGATTCGGGTTTGAGCAGCATTAAGAGGCACCTTCAAAATATGCTCACAACCAGAATTAACAGTTCCGGATCCATCAATTATCTGTCACAGTTAGGCCTCGAAACGAGGCGAGATGGAACTCTTCAGATAAATGACAACATCCTGGATTCCGCTCTCAACGACAATTTTAAAGACGTTGAAAAACTGCTTGTCGGAGAAAGCGGTGTTCCCGGAATCGCAAGCCGATTTAAAGACTACCTTGGGAGCCAGACAAGCTCAGCAGATGGTCTATTTGCTCAACGAAAAGAGTCTACTGATTCCAGTTTAAGGAGAATAAATAATCGAATTGCCCAGACAGAAATTCGACTCAATCACAGGGAAAAGGCAATGAACGCAAGATTTGCGGCTCTTGAACAATTGATCAGCGGCATGAACGCTCAATCAAATTTTCTCGGCCAGCAGATGAATATGTTGAATAATCTGATAACAGGAAACAAATAATGAACTCCTATATGGCCCGGTATCATGACAACCAGATTCAGACAGCATCACCTGAGCAAATCTTGATAATGCTCTATGATGGTGCAATTCTTTTTTGCCGGCAGGCGTCCCTGGCAATGAAAACAGGAGACAGGGCTGTAAAATGTGAAAAAATCAGCCGCGCAGTTGCGATCGTTTGCGAGTTCTCAAACAGTCTTGATCATGCCTTGGGGGGAAAAATTGCTGCAGATCTTGATGCACTTTACAGTTTTATGATCAGAGAACTGACCAGGGCAAATATGGAGGACGAGCCGGAACCGCTGCAGTTGGTTGAAGATATGTTGACAGATCTGCGCCAGACCTGGGAGGAGGCAGCCGGAACCTACACCAGGGAAAGACAGATATTGTGTGAAACCACAGGCAGCACTGTTGCTGCAGTACTTTAGTACCTTACTCCATAAAAGTTGTAATAAAAAACAGGTAAGCACAGACTCCGAGGAAATGAGGGAAGTATTCAGCCGTAAAAATAGGTATATACCTCCAAGGTACTTACTTGCAGCTTGTCTGCGTTAGGTTATATGGTTGACACCGTAAGGATTTGAGAGTCTGCCAACCACAAAATCTTACGGTTAACACAATTTCCGAGGTGTTATGATATCAGGGCGTTACGTGTGTTAACCATATCAGTGCATTACCCCAGAACTTCTGTAATAAAAAACAAGAAATTGAGGAAGATCGTTTAAAATTATATGGTTGAATATACTTCCATGGCACTTATCCAGTAAGACTAAAAAAAATTCCGACTTGTCGGGTTAGGGGACAATAATGGCAGAATTGCCTGCGCAGACAGAAAAACTTCTCTCCATCTCAGTTGAACAGTACCGCGATCTCGTGGATCATGCTGAGATGCTTCTGGATAGTCTGGACAATTGTGACTACGCCAATATATCTGCCCATACTGCAAGACTGCAGCAACAGCAGACTGCGGCAAGCCAGCACGACCAGATTTTACTGGCTCTGTTTAATAAAGATCCGTCAGCATGGGAAAACCACCCCCTCTATCTCAAACGTATAAAACTTATCAAATCTATTCTGGAACTCAACAGACAGCTTATACCCCGGATCAAATCAACAATGGCAGTTACCTCTGCCGAACTTGTTAATTTACGCGGGGGCAGGAC
>JAFDME010000186.1 GCA_019306075.1 Deltaproteobacteria bacterium
TCTGCACACGTAAACGCAAAGTCGGCACAGCGGCAATGAAGATCACTAACGCAACTCTGGAAGCAGGTTACGCATACCTCAGAAAGACACCGACAATCAGGGAAGTGATTATCTCCGGGGGTGACCCTTTAATATTACCTGATGAACAGATCAGATCAATCCTGCAAAACCTGAGGGCAATCTCCACAATAGAAGTAATACGAATCGGGACCAGAGTTCTCTCAGTATTGCCAATGAGAATTACCCCGAATCTTGTAGCCATCTTGAAAAAATTTCACCCACTCTATATTAACACACACTTCAATCACCCGAGAGAAATCACTGCCGAAGCTGCGGCAGCCTGCGCCCTTCTTGCTGATGCAGGGATTCCCCTTGGCTGCCAGACAGTTCTTTTAAAAGGGATTAACGATCAGGCGGAAATCCTGAAGGAGCTTTTCTTTGGTCTGTTGAAAATCCGGGTAAAACCCTACTACCTTTTCCAGGCGGATCTAACCAGAGGAACCCAGCATTTTCGCACAAAAACCAGCACCGGTATTGATATTATGCGCAAACTGTATGGACATATCTCCGGAATGGCCGTCCCGACGCTTGCTCTCGATGGGCCGGGAGGTAAAGGGAAAATTCCCCTTACTCCCGAATATATCATGGAACATGGAGATATTTTAACTTTTAAAAATTACCTTGGGGAAATATGCACCTACCCGGAAAATGGGGATCCGAGCTAGTGCCTGTTCAGAAATGATATTTTTCCTCCTGAATCGAGGTGCAGGATAATTATCCTCCTTTTTATCCTTCTCTTGCTTCTATTGCCTCTTAAAGAGTATAATCATTGATGCAATACATTTTCTGAAAACTGTATAAAACAAGTACGTACAGACTTCAGGAAAAATGAAAGTGCTGTTGACCAGTCTGTTAGTACCAGCTTCAGACAGCAGAAGTTAAGAGATCTTCGAGCCACTTATCCAGTGTAACTAACGCAGACAAGCTGCAATTAGGTACCTTGGAGGTATCTACTTGGTTTTATGGTTAAATACCCTTCTTAATTTTCTCGGAGTCTACGCTTACCTGTTTTTCTTTACAGCTTTTACGGAGTAGGGTACTAAAATATTTTCCAACTTGCCGGGTCAAAGTTCATTGAAGGTAAACGACCCGGTTTTTTATATGTCATCTTTTACCAGGCTGCCATGAATACGGACGAATTATTAAGAAAAACTCTTACCTCTGACGAATTGCCAACACTGCCGACAGTTGCCTCAAAATTTATTCACCTCACATCACAGAAGGAAACCACACTGGCGGATATTGCCGGGCTGGTGTCGCAGGATATAGCTCTCTCATCAAAAATTCTAAAAGTATCGAATTCAGAATTTTATAATTTCCCGCAACAGATCAGTTCTATCGATCAGGCTGTTTCAATTCTCGGCGCCAACGCTGTACGCAGCCTTGTTCTATCATTTTCCTTCCTTTCCCTTGAAAGCAGCAAAGATGAGAGCAAGTTTGATTTCCAGCAATTCTGGGAGAAATCCCTCGCATCTGCAGTTGCCGCAAAGTTGATACTTGAAAAAGTGGAAGGAGCTGATACAGAAAACATTTTTATTGCCGGACTGCTGCAAAATCTTGGAGAACTTGTCCTGGCAAAAACTTTTCCTGACAAATATAACACAAAGCTGCAGACTGTCGAAGGTGAAGTGGATGAGAACGGAAACAGCAGGATATTGATCTCAGAAACAAATCACTCATTCGTCGGTGCTGAAGTAGCAAAAAAATGGGGTTTCCCGGAACTCCTTATTCAACCAATTCAGTTTCATCACCAGCCGGATAAATGCACCAGTACAGATGCAAAAATTCAGTTAACAGTTGATACAGTACATCTCTCAGACCTCCTTGTAAATATTCTCTACTCCAGCAAGCCGGAAAAATATCACCGGCAATTCAGTGAAGAATCTAAAAAACTATTAAATCTGAACAGTGAAGATATCGAATCAATACTTGAACAGATGCATTCAAAAATCCAGGAGGTTGGCTCCTATTTTGACCTGAAAATAAAAAGCAGCAAGTCAATTCAGGAGATCCTCCAGGAAGCTAATATCCGCCTGAGCCTGCTCAATCTCGATTATGACCAGATCAACAAACAGTTGGTTAATGCCAAAATCCACCTGGAGCAAATGACCCAGGAACTGGAAGAAAAAAACAGAATACTGAATAACCTGGCAAACATTGATGGGCTGACAGGCGTATATAATCACCGGTATTTCCAAAATGCTCTTGACCAGGAAATCAGCCGGTCAATCAGGCAAAAATCATATTTATCTCTTCTCCTTATAGATATTGACCACTTTAAAACGTTTAATGACACCTACGGTCACCAGACTGGCGATTTTATACTCATTGAATTTGCAAAAAAGCTCCAGAAGCATCTCAGAAAATATGATATTCTGGCGCGCTACGGCGGAGAAGAGTTTGCAGTCATCCTGCCGGAAACGGCAGGAGAGGAAGCTGTTATCGTAGGTGAAAAACTGAGAAAAATTATAGAAAAAACTTCTTTTGCGAATGACCATGAGAAGTACCATGTTACTGCCAGTTTTGGACAGATCTGCAACAGACCTGTATCTGATAGTGCTTTTAATAAAAACACCTTTATCAGTCAGGCGGACAGGGCGCTCTATATGGCTAAGGACAAGGGGCGCAACTGTGTGGTTTCTTATTCCCCCCAGGCCGGATAGATCGGAATTTTTTAGAAAAATTCCTGCAAAAAATCACATCATATTCTCTGGATCAACATCTATTATCACTTTATTCAAGTGGTGAACAAATTCTTTTTTCTTCCTGTTAAGAGCGACACAAACGCTGTGTAACTCATCTATATTGCATCCCTTTATAAGAATTTGCCAACGATAATTATCCCTTATCTTATCCAAGGGGGCAGGTGCGGGGCCCAGTGTGATAATGGTAAATTTCTGTTCTGCAATAAAGCGGCGAAGAAATCGGCCGACGTCCATTGAACTTCTCTGCACCTCTCTCTCAACTCTGCCCTGAACACGAATCGCTGTAAGCCTCACATAGGGAGGAAAAGCGGGAGAGCGCCGCAGGTTCATCTCATGTTCATACATCTGCCGGTATTGATGTTTTTGGGCATAAACAATAGCATAATGGTCAGGGCGCAGTGTCTGAATGATTACCTTTCCGGGCAGTTCACCTCTTCCCGCTCTTCCTGTCACCTGTGTTATAAGCTGAAAAGTCTTCTCGGCCGCTCTAAAATCCGGCATGGATATACCACCATCCGCCCAGACTACCCCGACAAGAGTAACATTGGGAAAGTGATGCCCTTTTGCTATCATCTGGGTGCCGATTAAAATATCAACAGAACCCTTGTGCATTCCGGCAAGGATCTGGTGGAATTTCTTCCTGTCCGCAGCAGCATCCGAATCCAGCCTTGCAACCCTGGCTTCTGGAAAGAGTTCCCTTACCTCCTCTTCCACCCGCTCTATGCCAAAACCGACAGGAACAAGCGCGGTTGATCTGCATTCAATACAGATCGTATTGGCAGAAGTTGAAAAACCACAATAGTGACAGAGGAGCCGGTCAGATTTTTTATGATGGGTAAGAGAGACATTACAGTGACTGCACTGTACAGGAGTACCACAATCCTGACACAGCAAAGCTGATGAAAAACCTCTCCGGTTAAGGAGAAGAATAGACTGTCTGCCCTGCTGAAGATTTTCATCCATCCCTTTCAATAATTGTGAACGGATAATATTTCTTTTTTTCCCTGAATTGCGGATATTTAAATCGACAATTGAGACCTCGGGCAGTTTTCTGTCACCCACCCTTTTTTTCATGGACAGCAGAGTGTATTTTCCGGATATTGCATTCGCATAACTTGTAACAGATGGTGTGGCAGAACCGAGGATGATAACGGCATTATGAAATCTTGCCCGGACTACCGCTATATCGCGCCCATGATAACGGAAGTTATCATCCTGTTTGAAGCCGCTGTCATGTTCCTCGTCGACAACAATAAGACCGGGGTCACGAAGTGGAGCGAACAGCGCAGATCTTGCACCAACGACGACCCTTGCCCGCCCGGTCAGTGCCATATGGTACTGGTCAAACCTTTCAGCTTTTGTCATCCCGGAATGAAGCAGAATGACCAGATCACCAAATCTTGAGACAAGATGCGCCTCCAGTTGCGTTGCGAGAGCTATTTCCGGTACAAGAATAAGCACATCTCTGCCGGCGGCCAGCGTAACCTCGGCCGCCCGCAGATAGACCTCCGTCTTCCCGCAACCGGTCACACCATGAAGCAAAAATGGTTTAAATTTCCCTGAATCTATTGCACTGCAAACCTCGTTAACAGCTGAATCCTGTTCGCCAGTCAACTTTTCAGGTCGGGGATAAAACCGGAACTGCTCACCAAAAGGGCTGCGATATACACGAACGGTGGAACGTTCAACCAGACCTTTTTCATGCAGAGCAGCCAGAGCTTTGGTCGCCCCGCTATACTTTTCCCTGATATCTTTCAACGGCACTTGAGCAAGCTCCGTCTTTTGGCTGATACTGCTTAAACAGTAAAGTGCCCTGGTCTCAGAAAGTTTCAAACTGCAATTGCATTCTGTGCTGTACCTCTCCCTCCATTTTTTAAAATCGACGGGAGAATCTCCTGCCTCACAGGCTGACAAGGGGAATCGACCAACCACAGAATAACAGATCTCTCTTTTTTCCTTCGTCCCATCTACCTGTACAGACAGATGGATTTTTACTGCATCCGCTTCAACCAGTCTGTTGATCAGTTTTGCACTCTCAGCCTTTCCCAGCAGCTTGCGGGTATCCGAAACTGTAAGACTCTCCTTCTCAAGCAGAATGCTCAGCCATGGATATTTTTCTTTATCGCCGATGTCGGATATCAGAGCGGAATTCTTTGACAGGAAAAGCTTTTTTACTGATTGGGGTGATAGTCCTGCAGGCAGTGCAGTTTTTATTACCAGACCAAGAGGGTAATGGTAATAATCAGCAACCCAGCGAAAGAAGGGAATCAGGTTTGGATGGAACAGTGGCTTGTCATCAAGGAATCTGGAAATGTTTCTCACTGCAAATTCGGTCTCTTCCTTCCCGGAGGCAGAAAGCACATAACCGGTAACTCTGCGCTTTGAAAGTGGTACCAGAACCCTCCTTCCCACACATTTCTCCAGACATTCCGGTAGTAACTCATCAGTGTCTCCGACAAATGCGTAGGTAAGGGTCCGGTTCAAGGGAAGGGCCAGGGCGACTTCAAGGTGGATCATAGACTGGTGCAAACTTCCAGGAGATGCTCCCGAAGAGGTTGACCAAGATCCGGATGACGCAGTCCATAGGCGATAATTGCCTTAAGGTAGCCCATCTTATCACCGGCATCGTATCGCGTCCCCTCAAACTCATAAGCATACATGGCCCTTTTTTTGGTCAGGGCAAGAAGTGCGTCTGTGAGTTGAATTTCTCCACCATGACCCGGCGTGGTGGTGGAGAGAATATCAAAAATTTCGGGCATAAGGATATACCTTCCTATAATGGCCATATCGGAATCGGTAGTGCCCGGCGGTGGTTTTTCGACCATACGGGTGATACGGAAAGTGTTGTCCCTGTCATCTTCCACACCCTCTACAATACCATATTGATACGTCTGACTGCTCTCCACTCTCTGTATGGCAACTATTGACTCGTGAACCTCTTCAAAAAGAGATATCATCTGTTTTGCACAGGGAACCTGACTCAGCACCATATCATCCCCGAGCAGAACCATAAACGGTTCATTACCGATCACATTACGCGCGGTCCATATTGCATGACCTAACCCGAGAGGTTTTTTCTGTCGCACAGAAACAACATCAATCAGGTTTGAGATATTATTAATCTCTTCTCCAAGAGTAATTTTATTTTTCTCTTTCAAAACTGCATCAATATGAAAATTGTAGTCAAAATGGTTTTCAATTGCGGACTTCCCTTCACTGGTAATAAAGACAATCTGATCTATTCCTGAGGCCACAACCTCTTCAACAATATACTGTATAGTTGGGCGATCAACTATTGTCAGCATCTCTTTGGGAATTGCCTTGGTAGCAGGCAAAAAACGAGTACCAAGACCTGCAACTGGTATTACAGCCTTACGTATTTTCATACAAACCTCTGTTTTAAAAGAATTGAGAAATACAAAAAAAATCCTTTCCTGCCGATCAAAATCAATTCAAACGTTACCAACTTCCCCTAAGCCAAATCAGAACTTATGGATTTCATCTTTTTCTAACCCGAATAAATCGGATTTTAAAATGCTTGGATAAGTACCATGGTGCTTTGACAGGTACATAATTTCAAAATACACTCCTCAATTTCTTATTTTTTATTACAGAAGTTCTGGAGTAAGGTACTAAACCTGTCGATATGGTAGTTATCGCTGTTAACTGAAAGATAAAAACCGGTACACCCAGAACCCTTGACGTCGGTTGAAATAGAAAAAGGACATCTGTTGGTAGTTGAGTTTAAACAG
>JAFDME010000187.1 GCA_019306075.1 Deltaproteobacteria bacterium
AACTGACCTTAACTCTCCCCCTCTCTGAAGGTGCAGAGCTGGTTTGTAAAACCTTAAAAAGTCTTGGTTATAAGCTGGCCATTCTCTCCGGTGGTTTTACCTTTGTCGGGGAGTATCTCAGGGATAAACTCGGTTTTGATTATGTTTATGCAAATGAACTGGAAGTGTCAGGCGGTGAGGTGACCGGCAGGGTTTGCGGTCAGATAATAGATGGGGCAAGAAAGGCCGCACTGTTAAAAGAAATCGCAGCGCGGGAAAAGATTACCCTGGAACAGACTATCGCGGTGGGTGATGGCGCAAATGATCTGCCGATGATCATTTGCGCCGGACTGGGAGTGGCCTTTCATGCCAAGCCCATTGTAAGAGAGCGTGCCGGTAACACAATTACCACCGTTGGTCTTGATGGCCTTCTCTATCTGCTTGGTATTCACGAGCGGGAAATAAATCAGGATATGATTGAGAAACTGTAGCCTCCAAACCTTCACACAGGCTGGCACATTTTTATTTTGACACTATACTTTTGCCAGTATCTCCAGTATTTCTGTCGATTTACTCTCAGCTCTCTGGATGATTTTTTCAGCTTCCGTTACTCTTCTCTTTTTAAAGTTCTGATCTTCAATATCCTGCATATTTATAAGTACGTTTTGGTAGGCTCCCCAGATTCCGGTTTTCAGAGCCTTTGCCCCGACTTGTGTATCTGATTTTGATGCGGGGTTGCCATATTTTGCTACTTCAACCAGGGCATCCCAGGCCTTATCTCCAAGCCGCATGGTGGATAGGGGAACATTGATTGCCGTCTGCAGTCCGGACTGCATTTTTGCGCTGCGGGCCTCTCTTTCCTCCCCGGTTTCCCGGGGCATGCGAAGACCTTCCATATATTCGTTGAAAGCGGAGGTGTCCGCGTCAATCATCGGGATCAGCTGCCTTGTCAGCTCGTGGAGCGTCGGTATCACTTTCATCATATATGGCTGCACATTTTCAAATCTTCTCACCCCATGAGTCAGCTTGGCAACCATTGCGCCAAGGCCGACTCCTATTCCTGCAATTGCGGCAGATGCCGAACCTCCTCCCGGAGCTGAAGAACGTGAGCCAATTTCTTCAATAAAATCACGGATAGAGAGCGCTGCAAGAGGCTCGTCAGGTTCTTCGGCTATTATATACTCGATAATCCTTTTTTCGGGAATAAACGGCGATATTGAGTTGAGTCCCAGTCTGTCAACGGCAAGCCGTATCCTTTGATCCTCCTCATAGATAAAAAGATTTTCTTTTTCAATATAGTAATCAGCGGCCATAAGAAGAGATTCGAGCGGGACAATTCCCACAATTTCAGATCCGGTGACCGCAAGCTGCAGTGCCCGGGCCTCTTTTTTTACCTCTTCAAAAAGTATGTGGATGGGAGTTACCCGGAAGTTATTGAGATTGACGGTAACCTGGGCCATATTATACTCGTTGACAAACCATCCCATTCCCTTCACCTCCATCAGACGGCCGGGCTCATCTTCTCCCCGTCCCGCCTCCCGTAGATTAAGTGCTATGCGGTGGGCCTGGTTCGGAGTACCGAGGAGGTTGACATTGTAGGCAATAAGAAACCGGCGTGCCCCCGTCGCAGTCGCGCCCCAGGAAGGAACAAATTCTGTTGGACCATAGTCCGGTTTCCATTTTTCATCCTGCAGTCGTTCCTGCAGACCTTCATATTCTCCCTCTCGTATATCAGGTAGGCTGCGGCGGTAATCATGTTCTGCTGATTCTTCGTAGAGGTAGAAGGGGACATTGAGCTCTTCTGCTGCTCTGCGGCCAAAACTTTTTGCAACTTCGACACATTCTTCCATGGTGACCCCGGTTACAGGGATAAAGGGACAGACATCCATGGCTCCAAAGCGTGGATGTTCACCGCTGTGACTGCGCATGTCAATACGCTCCTTAGCCACCCGGGCTGCAGCCATTGCGCCATCAATTATACTCTTCGGGTCACCGACAAATGTATAGACTGTTCTGTTCGTCGAATGTCCCGGATCTACATCAAGCAGGGTGCAGCCGCCACTGTCTTTTATCGCATCGGCAATGGCCTCAATCACTTCCCTGTTTCTGCCCTCAGAAAAATTTGGTACGCACTCTATAATTTTTTTCATAATTTTCTTTTTCTCTTCCAGGGTTATTGTTTGTCGGTACAATCGTTAGATCAGTGAACTGGTTTTCATCAGCATACTTTTTCTCCATGTTTATAGACCCGGGCCACCGGTGACACCCCTGCGTGGTAGGCAAGAATTGCCGGAGACTCTCCATCGAGGAGAAGCAGATCCGCCTGTTTCCCCGGATCCAGGCTTCCGCATCTGTCGGCAACACCGGTACTGTACGCCGAATTAAGTGTTGCTGCCGTCAACGCTTCCGCTGGAGACATCTCCATATTTAAGATGGCCAGCCCGATTACAAAGGGCATTGACTCGGTATAGCTCGAACCGGGATTGCAATCTGTTGCAAGGGCGACGGGGAGTCTGTTGTCAATCATTTTGCGCGCTCTGGCATACGGTTTTTTCAGGCTGTAGGCAGTGGCCGGCAGCAGGTTGGCAACCACTCCTGCCCGGGCCATTTTAATGATGTTTTCGTCATTTGCAGCAAGCAGGTGATCGGCGGAAATTGCGCCGAGTTCGGCGGCCAGTGCAGCGCCTCCAAGATCATGTACTTCATCTGCATGAATCTTGACTGCCATTCCCAGCTCTTTTGCAGCTCGTAAAAGTCGCCTGCCCTGGTCAATAGTGAAGACACCTTTCTCACAGAAGATATCACATTGGGTGGCGACCCCCTGCCTGCTGACAGCGGGAAGCATTTCAGTGATGACGAGATCGATAAATGTATCCGGATCATCTTTATATGCGGCTGGGACAGCATGGGCGCCGAGAAATGTTGCTACCACATCCTGGGGAGTGGTTCTGCTCACCTTGCCGATGGCCCTGAGCATTTTCAGTTCATTTTCAGTATCCAGACCGTATCCGCTTTTTATTTCAAGAGTGGTGGTTCCAAGGGAGAGGGCTTTTAAGGCATGTTTAAGACAATTCTCATAGAGTTCTTCTACGGTCGCCTTTTTAACACCATCCACGGAGGAGAGAATACCTCCTCCCCTTTTTAGAATATCGAGATAGGCCATACCGTCCAGTCGCATCTGAAATTCGCTTTCCCTTTCAGCGGCAAAACACATATGGGTATGGGGGTCAACAAACCCGGGAATCATGCATCTGGACTTGCAGTCGATAAACTGGTCAATGGTACGGTTCTGCAGAGATTTGAGTACATCGCTCTCTGCACCAATTTTGCTGATCATGCCATTTTCAACGAGGAGTGCACCCTGATTATAATGAGTAATATTGGACTGGGCCATCCCCGCAGCGGGTTCGCCTTTGTCTACAGGCGTGTAGATGCGGCAGTTATGAAAGAGTTTGCTGGACATCCCTGGATACCCTCCGAGGTTGATTGTGGTTGCTTATTTTTGAGTTTTAATCATTGAAAACAGGGAAATAATGAGAGAAAAACAGGGTCTGATTATTCGTTTTCACCAAAAAGTTTGTCTGCTGCAGCTCTGATAAGGGATTCGTCTGCCCGGAAGGGGATAGTGATCTGATCACCGTTGTCATTTTTGCGGTTATATTCAACAGCCACCTCCATGGCGTTTGGGTTACGGCTCCAGTTGCGGCGGGCAACTCCCCCCATGACATCCCAGGACATAGCCGAACGGAGGATTTCATCGACCTGCGTGCTGCCGTCCAGAACCATACCGAATCCGCCATTGATTGCCTTACCTATCCCGGTTCCACCACCATTATGCAGGGCAACCATGGACATTCCCCGGGCAGCGTTTCCGGCAAAACAGTGGGTGGCCATATCGGCGCAGACATTACTGCCGTCCTTGATATTTGCGGTTTCACGGAAGGGGGAATCAGTGCCGCCCGGATCATGATGATCTCTTCCCAGCATGATAGGGCCAATTTCGCTTTTCCTTACCATATCATTAAATTTTAAAGCGATAGCCACTCTTCCCCCGGCGTCTGAATAGAGTATTCTTGCCTGGCTGCCGACAACCAGCTTGTTTTTTTTCGCATCCCTGATCCAGATATAGTTGTCCCGGTCTTCAGATCTGCGTTCCGGGTCGATACAACTCATAGCGGCCAGGTCGGTTTTATCGAGATCTTCAGGTTTTCCGCTTAAACATACCCAGCGGAAAGGACCGTAGCCATAATCAAAAATCGGACCCATGATATCTTCAAAATAGGAAGGATAGATAAAGCCGTCTTTAGCATCCACCCCGTTTTTAGCAACCTCAATAACTCCGGAGTCAAAGACCGCTTTTAAAAATGCATTGCCATAATCAAAGAAATAGGTACCCTGAGCGGTCAGTTGTTCTATAACCCGGCAGTGCCTCTGGAGACTCTTGTCAACAAGGCGTTTAAACTCTTCTCTGTCTGTGGAGAGCAGTTCGGTTCTCTCTTCAAAGCTCAGCCCCTGGGGGCAGTATCCGCCATCGTATACCACATGGCATGAGGTCTGATCAGAGAGAAGGTCAACTTTGATTTTTTTTGCTGCCATCTGTTCCAGCAGGTCAACAATATTACCATGATATGCAATAGATGTATTGTGTCTTGCTGCTACCGCATCTGCGGTAAATCGCAGCACTTCTTCCATATCGTCTGAGATAATATCAACCCATCCCTGCCTGTGTCGGGTGGTTATCCGTGAGAGATCAACTTCAGCAATAAGTGATACGGCACCGGTGATTTTTGCGGCTTTGGGCTGGGCACCGCTCATGCCGCCCAGGCCGGATGAGACAAAGAGCAGCCCTGCGAGATCTTCGTTGTCTGCAACGTTGCACATCTGGCGACCTGCGTTAAGCAGGGTGTTATAGGTGCCGTGGACAATGCCCTGGGGGCCGATATACATCCACCCTCCTGCCGTCATCTGGCCATAGGAGGAGACACCCATCTGGGCGGCAATTTCCCAGTCATCCGGATTGTCATATAGACCTACCATCAAGCCGTTGGTGATGATCACTCTCGGATTATCAGGGTTCGACCTGAAGAGTCCAAGAGGATGTCCTGACTGCATGACCAGGGTCTGATTATCGGTCAGAACCCGCAGATATTTTTTGATCAGCCGCAGCTGCATCCAGTCATGGCAGACACTGCCTGTTTCCCCGTATGTGACAAGCTCATAAGGATAGAGGGCTATATCAAAACTGAGATTATTATCTATCATCAGCTGAAAAGCTTTTCCTGCCAGGCAGTTTCCCTTGTAATCGTTTACCGGGCGGGGAGTTATAGCTCCTTCGGGCCTGAACCTGTATCCATAAATTCTGCCAAATGATTTCAGCTCCTCGAGAAACTCGGGAATCAAAGTGGCATGGTGCTGCTCGGGGATATAACGCAGACCATTTTTCAGAGCGATCTCCGTCTGCTGTTTATTCAGTCGGAAACCGCGGTCAGGTGCCCTGCGTATACCTTTTTTAAATGATTTTTTCCCGGGTAATTCATCGTCAAGACGAATCCGCATGGAGTTGGAGATATTAAGGTTATCAAGCATTGTTGCCTCCTGCAGCAGTTTGTTCCTGATTGAGTCCCAGATAGGCGGTGATGAGTTCCGGGTCATTTCTAGCGTTTTTCGCTGTTCCCTGCCACACATCCCTGCCGGATTCCAGTACGCAGATCCGATCTGCGACCTCCAGAGCTCTGCTGGTGTTCTGCTCCACAAGCAGGATGGTGACTCCCTGCTGTCTCAGGGTTGAGATTGCCATATAGCAGAGATCAATCACCTTTGGCATAAGGCCGAGAGACAGTTCATCGATGATCAGCAGTTCCGGCTCTGCCATGAGAGCCCGGCCTATTGCCAGCATCTGCTGTTCTCCACCTGATAGAATTGAAGCCTGCTGGTCAATACGCTCTCCTAGCCTGGGAAAAAGCTCCAGAACCTTGTCACGATTGCGGGTAAGTCTTTTAACAGGAAGAGAGTATCCCCCCATGGCCAGATTTTCACTCACGGTCATATCGGTGAAAAGACGCCGTCCTTCCGGTGCCAGGGCAATGCCGAGCTGCACCCTTTTTGTTACCGGAGTTTTGGTAATATCAACCCCTTTGAAGATGATTTTGCCCGACTTCACGCTGACATGGCCGGCAATGGACATGATGGTGGAACTTTTGCCGGCACCGTTGGCACCAATAAGAGCGAAAATCTCGCTTTTAGTTATATGGATGGATAGCTCTTCAATAACGGTAAGATTTCCATATCCACAGCTTAATTTTTCAAGATGCAGCATGTTGTTCCTCGCCGAGATAGGCCTGTCTTACGGCAGGGTTTTCCATGACCCTGCGCGGATCGCCCTGACCGATTTTGATACCGTTATCGATTACGACAAGGCGGTTGCATATGCGGATAACTTCTCCAAGATTGTGTTCTATCAGGAGAATGGTATGTCCCATTCGGTTCAGTTCAATGAGAATGTCCGCAAGTTGTCGGGCCTCTCTCT
>JAFDME010000188.1 GCA_019306075.1 Deltaproteobacteria bacterium
CGACGATATGGGCCGGGATATGTTCTCCACCATGCTCTACGGCATGCGGATCTCAATTATCATCGGCATAGGAGCTGTACTGCTGCAGGCCTTTATCGGTATTATCATCGGCTTGCTGTCCGGCTATATCAAGCGTTTTGATACTATTCTGATGCGGATTGCCGATGTCCAGCTCTCCTTTTCCACCTATATGATAGCGATCTTCATCGGAGCCACCTTTCAGATGGTCTTTGGCGTGGCCAACTACGAAAGAATCGCGGCACCACTGCTTATCCTTATCATAGGTCTGGCCGAATGGCCCCAGTACGCCCGGACAGTAAGAGCATCGGTACTCGCGGAACGAAAAAAAGAATATGTGGAAGCTGCCAGGGTTATCGGACTTTCCAAGACCCGGATTATGTGGCGGCATATTCTACCCAACACCCTTTCTCCTGTTCTTGTGATCTCCACAGTACAGGTGGCAAATGCCATTATGAGCGAGGCGGCGCTCTCCTTTCTGGGACTGGGTATGCCCCAGTCAAAACCGTCCCTCGGCTCCCTCATAACTGCCGGATTTGAATATATTTTCTCAGGAACATGGTGGATCACCATCTTTCCCGGTATTCTGCTGGTTGTACTCATTCTGGTCATCAACCTGCTTGGAGACTGGATCCGTGACTACCTCAACCCCAAGTTATACAAAGGATAAATTGTGGCCCCGCTGCTTACCATTAACCACCTCAACGTAGACTTTGCCCTGCGGAGCAACACCCTGCGTGCCATCAATGATGTCAGCTTGTCGATTGAGCAGGGAGAAAGACTCGGTATTGTCGGAGAATCAGGTGCGGGAAAATCAGTACTCGGTTTTTCCATTATCAATCTGATATCCAAGCCCGGCTATATTGAATCGGGAGAGGTAATTTTTCAGGGCAGGGATCTTTCCAGCTACTCAGACGAGCAGATGCGCACCATCCGTGGAAACCAGATTTCGATGATTTTTCAGGATCCGATGATGACTCTGAACCCGGTCCTGACCATCGGCTGCCAGATGCGGGAAACACTGATGGCCCACCAGAAAATTTCAGCAGACAAAGCCAATGAGATATGTATTAAGAAACTTAGAAAAGTGTATATACCATCTCCAGAGAAACGACTTAAACAGTACCCCCATGAGTTTTCCGGTGGTATGCGGCAACGCATCGTCATTGCTATCTCACTCCTCACCGACCCGAGTCTCATCATAGCCGATGAACCAACCACAGCGCTTGATGTAACCATACAGGCCGAGATCATGGATCTGCTGCTGGAACTGTGCAAAACAAATAACATGGGATTAATACTTATAACCCACGATCTGGCAGTTGTGTCCCAGATCAGTCAGCGAATCGCAGTAATGTATGCAGGAACTATCGTGGAGCTGGGACCAACCTCCCAAATCTCTTCCAGCCCGCAGCACCCTTATACCATCGGTCTTTTAAACGCCCTGCCCCAACGGGCGGGCTCATCCAAAAGATTAAATCAGATTCCCGGTGTGATGCCGGGCCTTGCCAAGATTCCAGCCGGCTGCCCATTCTCAAACCGATGTTCACTGGTGGAGGATCTCTGCCGGTCTAAAAGACCCGCACTGGAAGCAAAACAGACTGGAATACAGGTGGCCTGTCACCTGGTAAAATAGAAAGCTTATAGAGACAAATCAGGGGAAGAAAGAAGATGACATCAACCGTTCTGGTCAGTATCCGCAATCTCGTCAAATATTTTGACATCTCCGGTGGATGGCTGGAACAGCTGCGTTTTACCGGGGGTCGCATAGTCCGCCAGAGGGATGTGGTGAAAGCCGTCAATAACGTCAGTTTCGATATCAACCGGGGTGAGACGGTCAGTGTTGTCGGTGAATCAGGATGCGGTAAATCAACACTCGCCCGCACGGTGATGGGTCTCTATCCGCCCAACAGCGGTGAGATCTACTACCAGGGAAAAAGGATAGACGGTCTTTCGGAAAAGCATTTAAAACCCTACAGGACAAAGATGCAGATGGTTTTCCAGGATCCCTACGCCTCCCTTAACCCCCGCATGACCGTTGAAAAAATCCTCAAAGAGCCAATCCGTTTTCATCACCCTGAAATGAACAGAGATATGGTCGAAGAAAAAATCATTCATGTGATGAAACAGGTGGGCATTGATCCTGACTGGCGGGATCGCCATCCCCATGAATTTTCAGGGGGTCAGCGACAGAGAATTTCCATCGCCCGGGCCCTGACAATTGACCCGGACTTTATCGTGGCCGACGAACCGATTGCCGCCCTTGATGTATCAATCCAGGCACAGATCCTCAACCTGCTGATGGAGCTGCAGCAGGACAATAATCTCACCTATCTTTTCATCAGTCACGACCTCTCCGTGGTCAGACATATCTCGGATAAGGTGGCGGTCATGTACCTGGGCACACTCTGTGAATTCGGAGAAACCGCACAGCTCTTTGCCGGCCCGCAGCATCCCTATACCCGGGCGCTGCTTTCCGCTATCCCGAAAATAGGTGAGCGATTTTCCCACACCAGATTACAGGGAGATGTTCCAACACCGATAAATCTGCCGCCGGGCTGTGTCTTTAACACAAGATGCCCCCATGCAAAAGATGTTTGCCTGCGCCATCTTCCTGACTTGACACGGCAACAGGACGGTTCCTTTGTCGCCTGCCACGGCGTCGCAGAAGGCTGGCTTGCATAAATTCAAAGTTTCTTTTGGAGGAAACAGCTCAATGCTTACATATTTTTTCAGACAACTGATTGTCTCTCTCATTCCCCTTATTTTCCTCTTCACCCTCATTGCGGTCACCGACTCTATGGCATTCAAAGGTGATACGACCATTGACGAAATTGAGGGACAAATTACATCCAGAACCGGAGACCTGGATGTAATGGTTAAAAACAAGAGCATCAGGATCCTCATGCCCTATAACAAGACCTTCTTTTTCTTTGATGGTGCAAAACCGAGAGGGCTCAGCTACGACAGTGCCATGCTCTTTGAAAAATTTATTAATGAAAAGCTGAAAACCAAAACAGTAAAAATAAGGGTCATCGTTATCCCGACCTCAAGGGATAAATTATTCTCGCGGTTAAATGAGGGTTATGGTGATATCGCCATCGGTAATTTGACCATCACGGAGGAAAGGCGGGAACTGGTGGATTTCAGTGATCCCTTCCTCACGAATGTGAGTGAAATCCCGGTAACCAACAGCAAAGTACCCCTGATGAAGAACCATTTTGACCTGGCTGGAAAAGAGGTTCATGTGAGAAAATCCTCCAGCTATTACCAGAGCTTAAAAGATCTTAACGAGCTGTTCATTTCCCTGGATAAACCTCCCATCAAAATTGTGGCGGCCGATGATCATCTTGAAGATGCGGATCTGCTGGAGATGATAAATGCCAATCTCATTCCGGCAATTATCATTGACAACCACAAGGGGCTTTTCTGGAAACAGATCTTCAAAAACATCAGACTCCATGAGAAAGCAGAGGTGGATCATGGGGGCCGGATAGGTTGGGCCATCCGAAAAAACTGCCCTAAACTGAAAGCAGTTGTCAATCAGTTTGCCAAAAAAAATAAGAAAGGCACTCTGATAGGTAATGTAAATTTCAACCGCTACCTGAAAAATAGCAAATACATCAAAAACTCAATTCAGGGAAAAGAGTTTAAGAAATTTCAGCAGACAATTAAAATTTTCAAGAAATATGGCAAAGAGTATGATTTTGATTACCTGATGCTGGCAGCCCTGGGATATCAGGAATCCCAGCTGAACCAGCACGTGAAAAGTCATGCCGGGGCCATTGGCGTCATGCAGATGCTGCCGTCCACTGCAAAAGATAAAAACGTTAGCATACCCGATATTCATAAAATTGACCCCAACATCCACGCCGGGGCCAAATATCTCCGATTTATGGCAAACAGATACTTCCCGGAAGGGGATGAGATGGACGCCATGAACAGTGCCTTTTTCACCTTTGCAGCCTACAATGCCGGGCCTGCAAGGATCGTCAGATTACGTGCTGAGGCAAAAAAGAAGGGACTCGATCCAAATCTCTGGTTCAACAATGTTGAGCTGATTGCGGCAAAACGCATCGGCAGGGAGACCGTTCAGTATGTGAGTAATATTTTAAAATATTATGTGGCATATAAGCTTCTGGAGGACAGGATAAATTGAGCGATCCGTTAAGGCCGGGGGCGGGTTTTATGGGCTGGAGATGATATGCGACAGCAGGCAGGATGAGGCAGGCAAATCATATTATCCGGGCAACAGGCGGCAACCTGGCTCAGGGAGGTGACTTTGCCAGGTTCTATCAGCATGGAAAACAGCTTACGCTTCAGTCCCCTTCCTGATCCTCAGCAGCTGATCCTCAAGATCTCTGATTTCACTTTGCCAGTATTCACCCGAACCAAAGCCGTCTATTGCTCTGGTGCCCCCATCCTCCTCGACCTGATGAGCGCACCAGGCCATATAGTGAATAAAGCGCATTGCCCGGAGAGGTTCTATCAACCCCAGGGTTCGTCTGTCAAAGGGGCGAAAAGTTTCATATCCCTCCAGAAAATAATCAATCTCAACAAAGGAATCGCCAAGTTCACCGGGCAAAAGCATCCAGATATCCTGCACCGCCGGTCCCATGGCCATATCGTCAAAATCAATAATAAAAAACGATTCCCCGGGACGATATATCATGTTGGCAAAGTGACAGTCGCCATGGATACGAATCTGTTCAATTGACTTAAAAAGTGGTGCAATCTCTGCCGTAAGCTGCAGAACGGCCTTCTGCAGCTGGGGTTTAAGTTGATCCGGCACACAATGAGCAGCCATCAGATAGTGCAGCTGACTGATGGTGGAATCCTCAGGATGCATTGATATCCGGTGATCTGCTCCCTTCGTCGCCCCCACATTATGTACTCTGCCCAGTAGACGTCCAAGTTCCAGCCACTGGTCATCATTGTACTCATCAAAGCTGCGGCCACCGCATTTGGGGAAAACTGCAAAAAGGAGTGACTCGGAGCCGGCGAGCGTAGTGCCATCCTGAAACCGAAGAGGAGCGATGACCGGCACTTCCTGCTCCGCCAGATCGAGCAGGAAAGTGTGTTCATCCAGTATACCATCCTTCGACCAGCGACCGGGTCTATAAAATTTCGCGATCAGCCCGGTGCCATCCTCCTGTTCAAGCTCATAAACTCTGTTGATATAACTTGTCAGAGGTCGGAAGAGGTTTGTACAGCGGACTCCCAGTCCATCTTCAACCAGCCCGAGTACCCGGTCAGGTCCAAGATCATCAAACACCCCCTTTTTCTGCTGCCCATTATTTTCCATACTTTCCTTTATGAGGTTTTTTTCTTATCCTGTGTTCGGGCTATCTATTTATTACCCGATATTCTTAGCCGACTTCCGGATAAATTGCCTGCTATTTGATAAAAACAACAGTCACCAGACAAATGCACCAGACATCCCATGTCCACTCACGTCAGACCATAAGCAGCGGCTATTGCAAAAGATGTAAAACCAGACACAGTCTGGGTAGTGCCAAGGCGATCGCAGGCTACCACAGGTTAATGGCAGAACTTGACTCGGAGGAAGCCACCAAAGATTATCTCTTTGGCCCTGCCCGTGGAAAAATGTTTGGCGTTATGGAATGTATGCAGCCGGATGGCAGCCTTATAACCCTTCGCGCCTTTTCCGGACAATATAACGGTCTCTGGGAAGTTGAGGGCTGGGTTCCTCCCCTTTTTAATGTTGAAGACTTTTTCAGAATAAGCGATAAGGTCGAAAAACAGATCAAAGCTATCGGAAGAGAAATTGAGATGCTGGCACCCCATTCAGAACCGTGGCTCCAGTTAAGAAAAAAACGACGCCAACTCTCTCAAGCCTTAATGAGGGATATCCACAATATCTATCAACTGAAAAACTTTCACGGGGCTACAGCTACACTCAGCCAGGCATATAATAATAACAATGGCATCCCCACGGGTACGGGAGACTGCTGCGCGCCAAAACTATTAAACTATGCGGCCAACCACCAGCTGACACCTCTGGGGATAGCGGAATTTTACTGGGGTCGTGAAAATAGATCCGCCAGCCGTCAGCATGGTTCCTTGTACTCTTCATGCAGGGAAAAGTGTGAACCGATACTGGGTTTTATGCTCTGTGGACTAAATTATTGAGATGGATAAAAGATCACAGATGAAAATCCTCTACCATGACAGGGAGATCGTCATTATCGATAAACCGGGAGGGGTTTTATCCGTACCGGGACGAGGTCCTGAGAAACAGGACTGCATCGCGGGAAGACTGCAGGCTCTCTTCCCTGAGATGATCGGCCAGCCGGCGGTGCACCGGCTGGATATGTACACCTCGGGCCTCATGGTTTTTGCCATAACCCGTATCGCCCACAGAAACCATGAGGCCCGAGGAATACACCTCTCCTTCAGGTTGGATCCGGATAACCGTCCCCTGCAGATATATGATCCACAACATGGAAAAAAGGGAATAACGAGGTGGAAGAACATGGGCCGGGAAGAAAAGGGAACCCGGATTGAATTCACACCCCTTACCGGTCGAACCCATCAGCTCCGTCTGCACTCGGCCCACCCTCTCGGCCTCGGCCTGCCAATTATTGGAGACAGTCTCTACGGAACAGCAGAAGAAGGTGACAAAATGCTGTTGCATGCCACCTCTCTGCAGTTTTTTCACCCTGAGAACAAAAAGGGTGTCAAATTTAAATCTTCCCCGCCCTTTTAACAAATTGGAATCCGGTAGATCCTGCAGATCCCGTTACTGAAGACCATATGATTTCTGGTTACTGAATTTCCCGATGGTGTATCTTTCCACATTATCTTCAGGAACATAAAATGCCATGATATCAAAGGTATTACCCCATGAATCGGGAATAAACGCGGCTGTATAAAGTGCCACTGGCCAACCATCCTTATCCAGATATAGCGGTTTAATATCTCCCTGTGAGGCGGCCACCTCAAATCGAGAAACATCCTTCAATCGGTCTTTACAGAAGATCATCACCACTATTTTTTCTTTTTTCTGTTTAACCTTTTTTTTATCCCAGTAGGAGAGCTTCTGATAGGCATTAAAAGATTTTTTTTCTGCCTCACTTGGCACCGTACCAATGCCGTTTTTAAGGGCAAAGGCATAAAGTTCCCCATAGCTCTGAAGAGATAACCGGGTTCTGGAAAAGGCCTCAAATGGAACAAAAAAGGCTTCAACTTCCGGGAAATGGGGTGGCAGCTGGACTACACCGGCCCTACTTATTGCAACTCCATATGGTGAGCTCATATACTCGGCCATAAAATAGAGTGCTGTCTTTCTGCCTACAAAATCACGAAAATGCAGGACTCCTTCAACAAAACCCTCTGTCTGGTCTGCACCGGTTTTTCTGGTATTGATATCCGAAAAATCTATAGCTACCACATCAAAACCATCATAATCAAATTTTTCCGTCTGCACTTTCTCCCCTGCCGCCGAAAAAAACCGCACAGAAGGAGTCTCTTCCCGATGACGAAGTGTATTGATAATCGCCGCACAAACCAACTTGGTTTCTGCCGGAACGGACTTTTTATCAAGAATAGTCCGCTCGGGGGTCGGTAGTGTCAGTTTGGCTCCATCGGGTATATTCCGGTATTTCCCCGTGGAAACACATCCGGTGAGGAGAAAGAGGAGAAGTGAGAAGAGAAAGAATCGAGTCATCAACTTTATCATTTTATCACCTTCAATATAGAGTATATTCCGCATCCGTTACTGAGCTGTATGCTGCATCTGATGTGTCTGCCCCGGTCCATAACCGGTGGAAGATGAATATGTCGGAGTGGTTGCCTTATTCTCTCTGGTAGGCATTCCATACATTAAATTACTCACAAAAGTAGCTGCAATTTCCTGATTCTTCTTATTGGTCACCGTCGTTGTCACCTCAGAGGCAGTATCTTTGACAGCATTTCCCGCTTCCCCCTCGGCATATTTAACGCTTAAATAGACCATAAGCTGCTTAACTTTGTCTTTAGCACCTGTCGTGGCAAGATCCAGGATATTATCGGCTTTGGAGAGAGAATTAGTCACATAGGAAAAACCGCCCTCCAGCACCGCATCTTTGAGAATATCATAGCTGCCATTTCCTTTTTTTCGCGATTCTGCCCCCGCCCTGGTGGTTGCAATTAGCACGGCCCAGAAAAGACCGACAGGAGTAAACGCCAAAACTGTCTCCGCCTTTTGCCCCGCCCAGTCGACAAACTCAACCCCCTTGGTCATATTGTCCTGAGCCTGTGCCCATGCAGCAGGCATGGCTTGCCATTTTTTTACGGCGTTTTTAAGATCAGCCACATCCAAATCACCTGTCCATTGATCCCAATCATTCAGCAGGTAATTTCTAATTTCATCATCGAGATTAGCAAGCAGCGAGTCCCGCTCCTTCTCATTCAGTCTCGAAACCGGTACACCGGTATCAATCAGCCCTATAAGTTGTTTGACTGTCGTGCCCGGGGGCCATGTCAGGTAATCATCAAGCAACATACTTCTGACATCGGCATTCAGCCCATGCATAAGGCCCTTTATTTCATCATAAGATAATTCGGAGAGTAAAGTCGTTGCAGCCCCCTGATATGATGCCAGATTTGAAAACTGATCCCGCTCCTCCCCGTCACTGCCTCCGCCTCCGCCATGACAGAACGCGAGATGTTGAAATCCGATTAAAGGGAGTATAAATACAGCAAACAGCAGGGCGAATTTGTTCCATTTTCTTATGTTCATTCAGACCGCCTCCAGGTGATGTTTTCTCTCTTGCAATTGCACCCGAACAGTATCGCTAGTTCGGTCATTGAAGGATTTTTATTAATGCTATCAAAAAGTAAGCTGCAAAACCAGCAGGAAGAATAAAAAAGTGTGATATTGCCCCTTCTCCTTCTTCTGGTATAATGACGCCATGAAACAGAAATGGAATTACCAGCACTATATTGATCTTGAATATCTCTTCCATAGAGATGTGAACATTTCACCCACACGGTTACATAAGCGGGACCGGGATATTTTTATCAAAAGCGGCACTGAGCTGCCCGGAAATCCACCTGCAGACCATGAGTTAACAGACCTGTGGATCAGGGAACGTATTAGGCATGAATTCCCGGGACAGGAGAACAAGAGTCCCGGAGCAATATTCAGGGACGGTCTGTCGGTGTTAAAAGTGGTCTGCGTCATTATCGGGATCTTTCTTGGAGTTGGCGCAGGATTATCGTTTTTCACCTACTCCGGCAGTACCCCGGTCAATGTTTTTCACTTCCTGATAATTTTTGTCTTTTCTCAGATAGGTCTTACCCTGCTCCTCGCATCATCCCTCATCTTCAGACGATTGACCGGTTCAGTCTCCGTGCCACCGTTCTATTCTCTTTTTTTTGGTAAACTGCTGAAGAAAGTGATAACAATGATCGGCAGCCAGTGGAACCGGACCCTTTCCGCCGAAAAAAGAGACAGCATCAATCAGGCGATGGGTCTGGCCAGATCACATGGTCGCAGGTATGGTTCACTCTTTTACTGGCCACTGTTCACATTGTCCCAGCTGCTGGCCTTTTTTTTCAATGGCGGTCTGCTGGCAGCAACCCTTTTTAAAATCAGTACAAGTGACCTCGCCTTTGGCTGGCAGTCAACTCTTCAGTTCGGCGCTGCTTCACTGCACCGATTAATTGAAATTATCGCCCTGCCCTGGTCATGGTTTATACCGGATACCATCGCTTATCCCTCACTTGCTGAGGTAGAGGGCAGCAGGATTATCCTGAAAGAGGGGATCTACCACCTGACAACGGAGAATCTGGTCTCATG
>JAFDME010000189.1 GCA_019306075.1 Deltaproteobacteria bacterium
CCCTAAACAAGCGGTGAATGACATTTAATGCATTTTTATATATATTGTATAAATTATATTTGTCAAGAACTATAATATATCATTCAACCATGCGGCATATATTCCATGCTGTCAATAAATTACGCTTAATAATCAATAGTTATATGATAATATTAGTCTTTATTTTACTTTCAACAATCTTTAATTGAAATCCTTATTTGCTTTGATGAATATCATTTTTGAAGGAACACCTTGATTTTCAATACTATATATTATACTGAGTAATAAAAAGATTTATTATGGCTAACTCTTCACGTTCCGAAAAAATGAATTTAAAAGTAAAACCCATCGATAATTCAAAGAATTATGATCTGATACGGAAATTAATTCAATCCAAGACAAGGGATCTGCTACTCTTTGATTTGGCTATAGAAACCGGCGCGCATGCAAAACAGTTATTACGGCTGCAGGTCAGTGACCTGCATGGATTAAAGGTTGGAGACAGGGTGCCTTCACTCCTCAATAAAGAAGATAAAAATAAACCTGCAATCCTCGGCTTGAAGTCGCATGAGGCCTTTGAACGGTTCATGGCGCAAAAAAAACCAAGACTTGAAGATTTTCTTTTCAAATCTCGAAAAGGAGACGGCCCACTATCCCTGTCCAGTGCATCTCGTTTGGTAAGTGGTTGGTATAAACAAGTAGGAATGAACGGGATGAATGGCCTCCTCTCTTTGAGGAAAACATGGGAACACAATCAAGATCAGGCTAATCGGAAGCAGCAAATGATCAAGGCGGAGGACATTGCCGCGATCAGTTACACTGCCAACATTATTCAAACAAAAACGGCTCAGGAGCTTGTCTATCGTGAACTTGAACAGGCCATTGTCAAAGGGCGACTGAGACCTGGAGAAAAACTTGTCACTGAAAAACTGGCCCGACAGATGGGTACCAGCAGAATTCCAGTCCGTGAAGCAATCGGTCGGCTGGAGGCACGCAACTTCGTCAAAGTTGAACCCAAAAAAGGCGTCAGGGTCTCTGAACTGTCTGAAAAAAACCTGAAAGAAATTCTTGCAATCAGGCTTTTGTTGGAACTTGAGGCGGCTTCAAAAGGAACTTTAAGATCCAACGAAGGTACACTGCAAAGGCTTAGAAAAATCAACAGTCAATATACAGATGCTCAAGCAAAAAATGACGCTGATGAAGCGCTTCGTATTAATGAGGAATTTCACTTTACAATTTACCGCCAGGCCCAGATGCCCATCCTGTTTTCTATGATTCAAAACCTGTGGAACCAGGTAAGCCCCTATTATCACATAATGTTCCGTCAGACACTTTTCCATGACCCTAAAACAGGCAGCATCAGTCATAGAAAAATAATTGAGGGTATGGCAGAAAAAGATCCACTTAAAGTCAGCAAGTGGCTAAAAACTGATCTGGTTGACTCTACAGACTTCGTGATTGGTGTTATGCGCTC
The DNA here is from genome assembly GCA_019306075.1 of Deltaproteobacteria bacterium. GTDB lineage: Bacteria > Desulfobacterota > Desulfobulbia > Desulfobulbales > Desulfocapsaceae > Desulfomarina. The sequence goes on from JAFDME010000189.1 coordinate 1,454, forward strand.
AATACAAACTGGAGAAAGCAAAAATTGATATTTATTACCATCCTGTCTTTAATTGTAAAATTCAGATGCACACTCAATCTCTAACAGATAGGCCCAATAGTTTCCGCGCCAAAATTCATTGTTCCCATGGAAAGGGTTGCCATTTCAGGGTTCAGCACAAGGGGATCAAGGCGCTTTTGCAGCGGTGATCCCACCGCCCCGCCGGTTGAGTATTGGATGATGCAGTCACAACGCTTTTTAATTTTTGTCGTCACAGTCGTTTAGTTAGTGTCTGTCCAGAAATGAGGCATTTTACTCTAAATCAAGGCGCGAGGAAAATTTTACCGCAGGCATATAGTTGATATCTCGATGTCTCGTGCCTCGCTTTAGCGGAGGATAAAATTTCCACAGCAACGAAGAGTTAGAGGAAAAGGGCCATTTATGGACAGGCACTAGTTTGATATCGCGGGCAATGCAGACATTTTTGTACAATTCAAGGTCGTTTAATACCCCCGTCGAGGTCTCGCAATGGGTCCCCCATAACCATCCAACATCGGGATAATTGTTAAGCGCATTTTCAATATCAGAACGCTGAAAGGCATATCCTTCTGGGATTTCCAAAGTATGGAAAAGCAACTTGGCACCATTGGCGTTTTTCACAAGTCGACGGCCAAATTCCCCGCTCACCAGAATCAAACCGGTTTTGGACAGCAGCGAAAGCTGCCCTGCTATAGCGTCATTGGCGAGAGTACCCGGTCCCATCAAGATCTGAACTTGTTCAGCATTGACGATTTCGCACAGTCAGTCACGTACCTTTTGAAAATCCTTTTTGAAAGTTTCGGTTCGATGGGAGCAGGGTTTGTCCTGAAAGACCTCGCCAACCTGTCTAGAAAAATCGACCGGACCTGGAAGAAAGTTGAATAGAATAGTATTATCGTTCGCAAGTACGGGGGTACCCTTAACAAATGAACGTGAGCGGTGTTTCAGCTCAGCATAGGCCTCGAGAGTAAGATACATCGGCTGGTACCGTGCATCTTCGGATCCGATTAAGGGACCGAAGGGTAGAAAGCCGAGAAACTCGTAAAACTTCATCTGACGAACTGTGCCTGAAATGATACCAAGATCATGCCCGCAATCGGTGGCGTGCTGAAAAAGCAGGCCGATTAGCCCCTGCGAGATACGGGTAAAACGGAATTTTTTTTCGACTGCCAGCAGGCGAATTTCGCAGAGTGACCTTCCTGCCGGCAGGTAAAAGTCGATATTTTCAAGTTTCTCATCGAGAGAGAACGGGCGCTTGTCACGGAAAGCAACCATACCGGCAAGTACTTTACGTTCTTCGTGAACACAGATGAAATAGAGATTTTCCTCGTGGAACCTGTCGGTCAATTTTTTTTCGGAATTGGGCTTGTGCTGGGGGATTTCCTCGACAAATGTTTTATAGTTCAGCCTTACAATAGCCTCAAACTCCCATTTCTGGTCTGCAATCTTAAAAATAAATCCATCAAGCAAGCCCATTTACGACTCCTTTTTCTTGAGCAATTCAGCGAACTTCTTACAAATATGTCTTCGATGCGCATAAAGTATGATAACCGACACTCCCGCTGAAGTGATAATTTGGTACCCAGGGAGTTCGAGGGCGTAAGCTGCCAGTGGCAGCAACATAAATGCTGCTAACCCATTGATGATAAAATCACGTTGGAATATTGTGAGTATCAAGGTGATGGCAAGAAGTAAAAGTGCCAAACTGTAGTCATATACGAGGTAGGCGCCGATGGCCGTGGAAACACCGCGCCCGCCACGAAAATGAAGAAACAGTGGCCAAATATGACCTGCTGTTACCGCGATCAAGACGAATGAGACAGCTGGTTCCGTTAAGTCCAACCAGCGAGCGAGCAGGATTGCAGTAATGCCTTTAAGTGAATCCAAAAGCAGGGTGACAATAAAACCAGACTTTCCGAGAACCCGGCCCACATTACGCGCACCGACCCCACCGCTTCCATAATCGCGTATATCCAGATTGGCCTTAAAACGCACGAGGTAATATCCCGAGCAGATTCCCCCGAAAAAGTACGCAATCAGAACACAGATAATATCTTGCTCTGCCATACCACATTCCTTAGCGATCTGAATCGCGGTATCATTCGAACAGTCAGCCGGTTATTTTCAAATTACATTTTCTGATTAGCACTCAAACCCAGCTACCTACAAATTTCAATCTATTATTTCCGGACAACCATTCGCTTTCCGTATTTCCGGATCTAAAAAGCGGAATTTTGCATGTCTGAAAAATTGACAAAATGCCAAATCGAAAGAAACTCACGGTTCTGCAAGGGATTGAGAGTGCTCTTTTTTGTGATTTCTTTGGATTGATTTTTGCATGAAATTCAGGGCTGCGAGGTTTAACTTTCACAAGTTAAAGGAGGGGGTAGGCGCAATCGATTGCCAGAGATTTATCTCTTATTAACGAGTATATTTTTATGCTTTTATAAAAGTATATCAAATATGTGAAGGTACTTATCTATTCATTTTAAAAGTTCCGATTTATTCGGATTAGGAGGTAGTGTATGCAGAAAAAAAATTCTCTGGTACTCATGGCAATAATGTTTATCTGGATGGGGATGAGCAGCAGTACAGTATTTGGTTATAGTAGTGTTGTGACCTTTGGCGATAGTCTATCCGATAATGGAAATGTTGGCAGGTTTACCGATGGTAAGCTCTGGGTTGAGTCACTCGCAGATCATTACTCTGCAGACCTTTATGATCACGCCTATGGTGGAGCAACTACATCATATGATAACCCGGCCATTGATTCTGATGCAACTGGGTTACTATGGCAGGTTGATACGTATTCTCCAACGCTCGGCGGCATGTCTCCTGATGATACTCTCATCACCATATGGGCCGGTGCGAATGATTTTTTGCAAGGTCGTGATTTTGGACAAGCAGCACTCAATATTGGTACTGCTCTGGAAGATCTTTATAATTCAGGGGGAAGAAATTTTCTGGTCCCCAACCTTCCGGATATTGGTATGACTCCGGCCTTTTATTTTGGGGGAGCACCCGTACCTCCAGGGATAGCATCGGCCTGGACAGGAGCTTTTAACTTAAATTTAGATTCTATGTTACAGGGTTTTGGCAGTATGCATGACGATATTAATTTATTTTTTGTGGATGTTTTCACTATTTTTGAAATGTATGCTCCAGGAAGCCCGGAATGGCTCAACCTCTTCTGGGTTGACGGTTTTCATCCATCTTCCGCTGGACATGAATTAATATTTCAAGCTGCAATGGAAGCGACAGCCCCCGTCCCGGAACCTGCTACCATGCTTCTCTTCAGCACAGGCCTGGCAGGGCTTATTGGATCAAGAATTAGGCGGAAAAAATAATCTATCCATAATTGCGGTAATGTATGAAGGTAGGGTTTGAAATAGCGCTACCTTTTTCTTTAATCAATATTATTCTACCAGGTAGTCTGAAGCGTTGGTAGTGTTTCAAGGAGAACCAGAACCGAAAGAACAGCGAGTTCATTCGATTACATTTCTTTATATGATGATTCCATCAAATAAGATTTACAGCTTTTCGTCCAACCTCCACGTTATGCTCAAAAATTTATCCTCCAGTAAGTGAGGAACGAGACTCTGAGATATCACGTATATGCCTGTGGTAAATTTTCGCGCATGCCTCGATTTTGGACGAAAATGCTGATCTTGCAAGGTACCCTTTAGTGCCTATCTATAAATGGTCTTTTTCTCCTAACTCTTTGTTGCATGATAACTTCAAAATAATTTCAAATCATCAATACGAATATGTCTTGAGTGAGGCAATTGAACAGCAAAAATAGTAACGGAACATATGCGGGTCAAATCCATCTGTCTACCTTCCGGTGCCTCTCTGATCTCTTCCAGAGAAATTTGCACAGAATTCCAGCCATGAGCAAACAAGTAGGACCTGTTAAATCGATCATTATATTCGTTATTGTGGTCTTTGTCGTGAATACGGCAGATAAGTGTTAACGGTTCCATCGAGGGATTGTAAACACTGAATTCAAACCAGGTATATGGTTCCCATTTTTCAGGAAAATATTTTAAGTTGGCACCAGAATATTTTGCTGTTGTAAGAGTTACATCCAGCGCATAGTTACCTGGCCTGTCAATGGTGTTTACAACTCGAAAGGCTGTCCTGCCAGTCCATCTGCCGGCCTGAAAAGGAGTTTGGAAATCTGCAAGGATCGGGTAGTCAAACCGTGCCTGCTGTTCATCAACCAACGCGATGCCAACAGGGACAAGTTGTATCAATATCAGAATAATGACAATGCCTTTCAATGCAATCAAAGCCACTCTCGAAATAAACTCCCTGTTGGGCAGAAAAAAGAGAATAGCTACAGATGCCCCGAGCATGTTCCTATAGAGATCACCCACGTCCGGCGTTCGGTTCAGGCCATTTTGAATTATCTCAACAAGAACACCCAGCAACAGTGTGATTAGTACTACGATCAATGCCCTGGTTACTTGATTATTTACGATTTTCAAAGGAAAAGAGAAGATCAGGAGCGGCAGAATGGCATAATAGAGGAGATGACCAAGGTTCCATACAGCCTTGAACGACCGGCATGAATGGTCGTCCGGGCCACCGATGAAAAATAGAAATGACAGCAGGAACACAAAGAAAATCAAACAGATGCGGTTGCGATTCAAGCCTGACAAAACATTCTTGTTATAAATTATCTCTATTCCAACATTCGCAAAAAGCCAAAAAAATTCCATAAGTGCCTTACTCCAGAACTTCTGTAATAAAAAACAAGAAACTGGAAAAGGTTGTTTAAAATTGTATGTTTGAATTTGCTTCAATGGCAGTATATTCAACCATTTAATTTTAAATAATCTTCCTCGATTTCTCGGAGTCGGAGTTTATGCCCTGGTTTTTAAGGGTGCTTACCTGTTTTTTATTACAGAAGTTCTGAG